>DATEOS010000085.1:0-4873 GCA_035273815.1 Candidatus Limnocylindria bacterium | reverse complement strand
GGTCCGTATTCGGTGGCTCCCGTGGCATTCGCGCGGCGCAGCAGGAACGGCAGCACCAGGCTCGGCGCCAGCAGCGAGATGGCCAGCGAGATATGCGCAATCAGGAGCAGCGGGAACCAGTTCACGGTTGGCCGATGCTAGCGCAGGCGAGCCCGCCGGGCGGATGAGGCGGCGGCTCAGGCCGCCTTGGCCCGCGACGAGCGGCGGGGCTTCGTGCCGGTCGGCGTCTCGCCGGCGCCGATCAGCCCGCGAACGGTGGGCAGCAGCGCGCCAACGTTGATCGTCCAGCCGACGCCGAATGGCTGCTCGCTGAAGATGTTGGTCGAGTCCGGATTCCAGAAGGCGTTCATCAGCTTGCGCGGGGTCGGGATCCGGAAGTCGTATGGCACGAAGTCGAACAGTCGCCCATGCCAGGTCCGCTTGTCGGCGGGCAGCTGCAGCTCCTTGTAGACCGCCGCTGCAACCAGGCCAAAGGTGACCGTGCGCACGATCCAGCCCAAAGCGCCCATCTCGCGACGCAGTGTGTTCATGGGTTCCTCCTCATCCGCAAGCCACGTGCCGGGTTTGGCTGCGGCACATGGCATCATGCGCTCGCCGATGCGCGTCCGTCCCTACCTCGACCTGCTTCGCCACAACCCGGCCTTCACGCGCCTCTACGGGGCGCAGCTGATCAGCTTCGCCGGGGACTGGTTCGCGACCGTGGCGATCCTGGGCCTGGCGCTGGAGCTGACCGGCTCCCCGCAGGTTGCCTCGCTGCTCCTGGTGGTGCAGACCGGCGCCTTCGCCATCGCCTCGCCCATCGCCGGCGTGCTGGCTGACCGTTTCGACCGCCGGCGGCTGATGGTGATGGCCGACCTGGCGCGCGTTCCCGTGGCGCTGGCCTTCCTGCTGGCACGGGACCCAGGCACGCTGTGGATCGCTTTCGTTGCGGCTGCCCTGCTGTCATTCGGAGCAGCCGTCTTCGAGCCGACCTCATCGGCCGCGCTGCCCAACCTGGTGGAGGACGAGGAGCTGGGCGAGGCAAACGTGCTCATCGGCTCGGCCTGGGGCACCATGCTGGCGGTGGGGGCGGCGCTCGGCGGCGTGGTGGCGGCCACGCTGGGCCGCGATGCCGCCTTCGTGATCAACGCCGCCTCCTTCGGCGCCTCGGCGCTGCTGGTGGTCGGGATCCACCGGTCCTTCAGCCGGCATGGCGCGGACGGAGGCCATCATGAGCGGCCCCGCGGCGGCCTGCGCGGCGTGCGCGACTCGCTGGGCGTGGTCGTGCGCTTCGCACGCAGCAACCGCACCCTGGCGGCGCTGTTGCTGTCGAAAACGACCTTTGGCGTGGGCACGGGCGTGATCGTGATGCTGGCGATCTTCGGCCGCGACGTGTTCGACGCCGGCGACGCGGGGATCGGGCTGCTGTTCGCCGCACGCGGGATGGGTGCGCTGATCGGCCCATTCCTGGCCCGATCGCTGGTAGGGCTCACGGACCGCGGGCTGCTGCTGGGCATTGCCGGCTCGTTCGTGGCGTGGGCGGTCGGCTACCTGCTGCTGCCGCTGGCACCGGGCCTGTGGATCGCCTGGCTGTGCGTCTTCGTGGCGCATCTGGGCGGCGGGTCGCAGTGGATGCTGTCGTCGTACGGCCTGCAGCGAGCCAGCCCGGACCAGATCCGTGGCCGCGTCTTCAGCTTCGACTACGGCCTCGTCACGGTGACGATCGCGATCTCGTTTCTGATCGCCGGCTCCCTGGCGGAGGTGCTGCCGCCGGCGTCGACCATCTGGATCATGGTCGGCCTGGCCGCCATCGCCGCGCTGGGCTGGCTCGGCCTGGCACGACCAATCATTCGCGGGCCGGCGCACGCGCTGCCGGCAGTGGGCGAGGATCGGGAGTCGGTTCTGCCTCCCAACTCCTGAGGCTGGGCGCTACCTCCCCGCGCCGAGCCGGGCGAAGCCGACGACGCCGGTCCGTTCCCAGGCGAACTGCCGCACCAGCCGCTCGACCAGGTCGTGGACGGCGGAGCGCCATAGCGCGCCGAAGGTGCTCATCCGTGGGTCCCCGGCTGACACGTCTGGAGCGTGCATGTCGACCAGCCGATAGGCCGGCCACAGGGCGCCCGGAGGAGTCGCGCCCGGATCCGCCCATGCCAGCAGGCGCGCCAGGCTGATCGGTCCCTGGGCGATGCTCGGCGCCGTGCGATCGTGATGCGATCGCCCGGTGTGGTTCACGACCGGGTCCGGGTCGTCCGGCGGTGGAGGCGGCGGCGTGGCAGCGTCCACGATGCCGGACTGGCCGCCGCCGGGCAGCTGCTGAGTGGGCGGCGGCGTCGCCAGCGACCGGTCCGGCGTGGAGGCCGGCGTGGCGACTGGCGTCGGTTTCGGCGCCGATGTATGGCTCGGCTTGGGCGTGGGCGTGGCGGAGGGGCCCGCGCTGGAAGTCGAGGTCGGAGCCGCCGTCGTTGCGGGCGTCGGGCTGGCGGTCGGCCGCGGCGTCGGCTTAGGTGTCGGCGGTGGGGTGGGGGAGGGTGTCGGCGACGGGGCCGGATCGGTCCCACCCGAGATGGTCACCCCAGGGTAGTAGTAGGTGAGCACGATCTGGCTGGCGGTCCTCCCCGCCAGCCCGCAGGCCTGGGTGCCCCACTGGTACATGCGCCAGCCGTTGGCGTTGGCGCCGCACGGCTCGCTGGAGCTGCCGGCGTTGTAGTAGGTGGGGAAGATCTTGCCGTCGCGCAGCACCCGCATCGACCAGGTAACGTCCACCGCGGCCGCCGCCGTGGTCCAGGTCGGCTTGGACGGGTCATAAACCTGGTCGACGGTGTCGTCGCGGAGGTCAAAGCACTGGCCATCCGCGTTGGTGCCGCCGCGCCAGTGCAGCACCTGGTACCAGGCGTAGTGCCTGACAGCCAGCGCCCCGGCGCGCAGCGAGGCGGCCGTCCAGGAGCCGATCCACTCGCGCGACAGCACGTTCTTGGTGTAGGCCTTGAAGGCGACCGTTTCGACGGCGCCCGTGGCGTGGCGGAACACGCGGATGCTGGACGGCGGATTGACCGATGATGTCCAGCCCGAGCATGAGGCAGCCGCCGCCCGCCCGGGCAGGCCGGGCACCGCGCTGGTCAGGGTCAGGAGGGCCGCCAGCAGGGCGACCACGCACACGCGTCGGGACATCGGGACGCGACCGTACAGTGCACCGCACCGCACCAGAACCCACCAATGGTCCTAGTCCCCGTCGCGCCAGCGATGCACCCGCGAGCCCACCGTGTCGAAGCCGAGCTCGTCGCACAGCGCCAGGAACTCGGCGCGCGGCACGCCCCGCCACTCGAGCGCGTCCAGGTCCCCGTGGATGTCAGCGTCCGAATTGAGCGTGGCCAGCCGCTTGTAGAGCGCGGCCTCCGGCCGATGGTCGCGCAGCGTGGCCGCCAGGCCGACCGCGCCACGGACCGGCACCTCCCATTCCAGCGGTGAGTCCGGAATCGCTTCCAGGCGTTCCCACTTCGCGAGCACCGCTGCGGCGCTCTTGGCGCCCCAGCCCGGTAGGCCCGGGTACCCATCGGACGAGTCGCCCACCAGCGCCAGGTAGTCGGGAATGCTCTCCGGGGCAACGCCGAACTTGGCGCGGATGCCGTCCTCGTCGTAGGTGACCCGTCGCATCCGATCGCGCAGGACGACGCGCTGGCCCTCCACGCATTGCCCCAGATCTTTGTCCACGCTGCAGATCACGATCTGCTCGACTCGTGGGTCGCCCATGAAGCGGGCGGTGGCGGTGGCCAGGCCGTCATCGGCCTCGTCCTCGACCATGGGCCAGGTGGTGATGCCCAGGCTCCGCAGCGCGCGCTCCGCGTCGCGGAACTGCGCCAGCAGGTCCGGGTCCATGCCGGCGCTGCTCTTGTAGCCCGGGAACATATCGTTGCGCCAGCTCTCGATCACGTAGTCGGTTGCCGCCGCGATGTGGGTCACATCCGGCTCGCGGAGCAGGCTGAGCATCGAATCGATCAGCCCTCGGACGGCGTTCACCGGTCGGCCGTCGGGACCGCGCGCGAGGGAGCGCCCCGGAGAGTAGTACGCACGGAACAGCTCGAAGGTGGCGTCGACGAGATGGACCTTCATCGCGGCGAGGATACCGATAAGCGGCTGGTAAGCGGGCCGTGGCACTGTCCAGGGAGGCGGGGGGACGGCGCGGGCGCGTGCCCTGCGATTTCCCCGACGGCGCCACGGTCATAGGGGATTCCGCGCCGCCCCCTGCCGATCGTCAGACGGCGAGCGGCTCGCGGTACTCGCCGTAGACCGCGCGCAGGGCGTTGCACATCTCGCCGATGGTGGCGTAGGCGGTGACTGCCTCCATGATGGCGGGCATCAGGTTGACGTCGCCGCGCGCCGCCTCCTCGCGCAGGCGGGCCATGGCGCGCGCGTGGGCATCTGCGTCCCGCTCGGAGCGAACGCCCGCCAGGCGGTCGAGGTGGCGCCGCTCCTGCTCGCGGCTGATCTCGAGCAGCGGGATGCGCAGCTCCTCGTTCGGATCGGCGTAGCGGGTGACGCCCACCAGCTCGCGCTCGTGGGCCTCGAGCTCGCGCGCCTGCTCGTACGCGGCGTCGGCGATCTCGGCCTGTGGGAAGCCGGCCTCGATGGCCCGCACCATGCCGCCCAGCTCGTCGATCTGGGCGATGTAGGCCCACGCCGCCTGTTCGGTGCGGTTGGTGAGCGTCTCGACGAAATACGAACCGGCCAACGGGTCGACCGTGTTGGCCACGCCCGCTTCCTCGGCCAGGATCTGCTGCTGCCGCAGGGCGAGCAGGGCGGCCTCTTCCGAGGGAACGGCCCACGCCTCGTCATACGCATCGGTATGGAGGCTCTGCGTGCCGCCCAGCACCCCGGCCAGCGCCTGGATGGCGACCCG
>DATEOS010000084.1:0-2915 GCA_035273815.1 Candidatus Limnocylindria bacterium | reverse complement strand
TGGCCTCCGTGCTCGATCCACTCTTCGACCCGGTCCTGGCCGTCGTCACGGCGGCGGTGGCCATTGCGGTCAGCGCCTGGTCGCTCGGCTGGCTGTTCCGTCTGGCGACGCCTGGCACAACGCGGGCGCCGCGGATGATGGACTTCGAGCGCCGCCGCTTCCTGGGCGCCGCCGTCGGCGTCGGAGCCACGGCGGTGACCAGCGGTCTGATCGGCCGCACGCTGCTCAACCAGCGGGCATCGGCGACCGCCGACGTGCCGCCCGTCCCATTGCCGCAGGCCAGCGCGGCGCCCCTGCCGGCCGGCGCCGAGCTGGCGGTGGACGGCATCACGCCGCTGGTCGTCCGGAACGCAGACTTCTATCGGATCGACACCAGCCTGCTCATCCCGCGCCCAGATGTCGCGACCTGGTCACTGACCGTTGACGGCATGGTCGACCGCCCGCTCACCATGAACTACGACGAACTGCTGGCCATGCCGCTGGTCGAGCAGTACGTGACCATCGCCTGCGTCAGCAATGAGGTGGGCGGCGACCTGGTGGGGAACGCGCTGTGGCGCGGAGCGCGGCTGCGCGACGTGCTCGATCGGGCTGGCGTGCAGGAGGGCGCCTCCCAGGTGGTGGGTCGCTCAGTCGACGGCTGGACCGCGGGCTTCCCGACTGCCTGGTTGGACGTCGCCGAGCGCGAGGCCCTGGTCGCGGTGGCAATGAACGGCGACCCGCTCCCGCCCGAGCACGGCTTTCCGGCACGACTGATCGTGCCCGGCCTCTATGGCTACGTGTCCGCGACCAAGTGGCTGACGAACATCGAGCTGACCACGCTGGAGGCGTTCAACGGCTACTGGGTGCCGTTGGGCTGGTCCAAGGAGGCGCCGATCCTGACGCAGGCGCGGATCGACGTTCCGGGCTCGGGCGCGTCACTGTCAGCTGGCCAGCAGCCGGTGGCGGGCGTCGCCTGGGCACCGGACCGCGGCATCAGCAAAGTGGAGGTCCAGGTCGACGATGGCGCCTGGGCCGCGGCGGAGCTGTCGACCCCGATCTCGGACGCGACGTGGGTGCAGTGGCTCTACCGCTGGGATGCGCCGCCCGGCGACCACACCCTGCGCGTCCGGGCCACCGATGGCACCGGCGAGGTCCAGACCTCGACCGTCACGGAACCTGCTCCCGACGGAGCGCGCGGCTACCACACCATCACCGCCAGCGTGGGTTGACGCCCCGCGCAGAATCGGGACCGTGCCTGCACCCCGCGCGCCGCTGGTCATCGTCAATCCCGCTGCCGCGATGGGTCGCGCCAGCAAGCTGGCAGCGCGCATCGAGGAGCTGCTCGGTACCCATGCGGCCAACGCACGCGTGATCGAGACCCGCGAGGCGGGGCACGCCGAACGGCTCGCGGCAGCCGCGATCGAGCAGGGTCACGACCGCGTGGTCGCGGTTGGCGGCGACGGCACCGCGCAGGAGGTGCTGAACGGCCTGATGGCCGCGGGGGTCGGTCCCGGTGGCAGCCCACCGGCCTTCGGCCTTGTTCCCGCGGGCACCGGCAACGACCTGGCGCGCAGCCTTGGCCTGCCGCTGACGCTGACGGAGGCGCTGAGCGTGGCCCTTGGCGACAGCACGCGGCCGATGGATCTCGGCCAGGCCTCGCACGAAGGCGAGACCCGCTACTTCTCCGCCGCCGGAGGCACTGGCTTCGATGCCGAGGTGGCCTTCACCATGGGCGGCAGGCGAGCACGCTGGCAGCGGGGTCGAGCGGGCTATGTGCTGTCGACCCTGAACGAGCTGCGGCGTTACGAGAACCGCGCGCTCAGCCTCCGGCTGGCCACCGACGCCGGCGACCGCCAGCTGGAGGGAAGATTCCTGTTCGTGGCCTTCGGCAATGGGCCCTTCTACGGCGGAGGGATGCGGATCTGCCCCGATGCGTCGATCGATGACGGCCTGCTGGACCTGTGCCTGGCGGGCGACATCGGCCGGCTGGGCGCTCTGCGGGAGCTGCCCGGGATCTATCGGGGCGCCCACGTCAACCACCCGCTGGTGGAGATGACCCGCGTCCGCGAGCTGCGGATCGAAGGTGAAGACGGGACTCGCGTGCACCTGGACGGCGAGCCGTTCGGGATGCTGCCCGTCGACCTCGCGGTGCGAGAGGCAGCGGTCGCGGTCGCCGCGCCGATCGGCTAGCGTGGGGGAGCGATGAGCGAGTCGACCACCACCACCCCACGACGCGGTCAGAAGCTGCTGAACGCGGACGGGCAGCGCATCGGCACCGTCGACGCCGTGTTCGCCGATTACCTCCTGGTCCGCACCAGCGGCCTGCTGCCGGTGGACCTCTACGTCCCGCGCAACGAGGTTGCGCCCGATGCGCAGGGGCGGCTGGCCGTGAGCAAGTCGTCGCACGATGCCTATCACGCCTGGCATCGGCCGCTCAAGAAGGCTCCCCATGACTGACGGCGCGACGGATCGGCTGCCCGGTGATGTGCTGTCGCTGCTGCGTGAGACGCAAGAGGTCGACATCGAGACGCGGCCGGCGCCGGACGTTCCGCCGCACCGAACCACCATCTGGGTCGTGGTCGACCCCGCTGACCGAGCCTTCATCCGCACCTATCGGGGGGCTGGCAGCCGGTGGTTCCGCGAAGCGACGGCCTCCGGTCGTGTCGCGTTGCGGGCCGACGGTCAGCGAATCGAGGTCCGGGTTTCCCTGGCCATCGACCCAGAAAGCGTCGAGGCGTGCTCGGAAGCGCTCCGCGCGAAATACCGGACGAGCGGCGCCTCGCTGGCAGCCATGCTCGTCCCCGAGGTGTTGGGCACCACCCTGGAGCTGCTCCCCGCCGACTAGGCCCGGAGGGCCGCTGGCATCGGTCATGCGGTACCCTTGGAGCGTGAGCGAGACGCAGACGACGGACGCGGATCCGCGTGCGGAGGCCTTC
>DATEOS010000083.1:0-2044 GCA_035273815.1 Candidatus Limnocylindria bacterium | reverse complement strand
CTCGATCCCGCGCTGCGCCAGCCGGAACGGCGTCCGCGACTTGATCCCGAGGTCCACGGCAACCACCCTGAAGCGTTGCTCGCCCGCGGCCGCGATCACGTACGGCGTGGTGGTCGTGACCTCGTCAGCCAGGTGCGCGCCCGCCATCCCGGGAGCCGCCCTGACCCGCACGAGCAACCTTTCCGGATCGGTCTCGACGCTGGACACCGCAACGCGCATCGCGCCGCGGTCGCGGAGATGGCGGGTCAGCGCCCGAGTGTCGACGTCACACATTCCCACGACGCCCTGAGCCCGCAGTTCCGCATCCAGGCTGCGGCGCGATCGCCAGCTCGACGGCGCGCGGGCAGCATCACGAATCACGTAACCGGCCACCCAGATCCGCCCGGATTCGTCGTCGTCGTCGTTCCACCCGGTATTGCCGATGTGCGGTGCCGTCGCGATCACGACCTGCCGGTGGTAACTCGGGTCCGTCAGGGTCTCCTGGTAGCCCGACATCGCAGTGGCGAAGACCGCCTCGCCTACCGTCTCGCCGATCGCGCCGAACGCATGCCCCTGAAAAGTCCTGCCGTCTTCGAGAACCAGGAGTGCCGGCGGTGCCTCAAAGGATGAGGGCGAGCTCGAATCGGCTGCGAGCATGACCGTCCTTTCCTGCCTCACCGGACAGGTCTTAAAGGGTGGCTGATCGGGTCGAAGGTTACCACCCCACCGACCGGTAAGGACGCCAGAAAGGGCCCTGGCCAGCCTTGCTGCGCCGTTGATCTGGACAGTTCACACATGCGGACGGCCGATTCACTAGCCTGAGCCGGTCGGATCGACTCTTCCGAAGGGCCAACCATGAACCCAAGGCAGCGTGTCTTTTCCGCGGCCGGCATTGCCATGACGGCCACGTTCGTCGGAGTGATCGCGGCGATGGGCCTGCTCCCGGCCTTGGCGTTACCTGGCTTGAACGTGCCGATCACCATGCAGTCGATGGGCGTCATGCTCGCCGGGTCCATCCTGGGCAGGTGGCGGGGCGCCGCCGCGGTGACGATCTTCCTGCTTCTGGTGGCGCTCGGTCTCCCCCTACTGTCAGGCGGGCGCGGCGGCCTGGCCGTGTTCTTCGGGCCGAGCGTCGGCTTCCTGCTCGGCTTCCCGGTCGCCGCCTTCGTGATCGGGTGGTTGTCCGAGCGGCTCAGCACCCCTCGCTCACTCTCCCGCTGCATCGCGGTCAACGTCTTGGGCGGCATCGTGGTGTTGTACGCGTTCGGTGCCGTCGGCGTGGCCTTGGTGACCAAGGTGTCGCTTGCTGCAGCCGTGGTGGCGAACTGGGTCTTCCTGCCCGGTGATCTGGTCAAGGCGGTGGCTGCGGCAGTGATCGCGCGCAGTGTCCACCAGGCACTGCCGGGACTGCTGCCCGACCGGCCAGAGCGTGAACCGGCGCCAATTGCCGCCTGACCGCGGCTACGACGTTCGGGCGCCTCAGGACTGCCCGGACCCGGTGGCGGCGCTGCTCGCCGCTCATCGGACGGGTGGCCTCGTGTCGCTGCGCACCTCCGGGACGACCGCCCGTCCGCGGAAGGTCATCCGGACGGCAGCCTCCTGGGTGGACAGCTTTCCGGTCGTCGCTGACCTGATCGGTTTGACCGAGAGCAGTCGAGCCTGGGTGCCGGGGCCGATCGGCGCGACCATGAACCTTTACGCTGCGGCGCTCGCCACCTATCGCGGGGCCGCGCTGGCCGACAGCCCTCGCCAGGCCAGCCACGCCTTTCTCACCCCCGCCGGACTGTTTCAGTTGGTCACGGAACCGGCGCCAACAGATCTGCACGTCGTCATTGCGGGAGACCGGCTGGGGACCGGTCTGGCCGACCTCGCCGAGGGCCGGGGGTGGCGGGTCAGCCACTACTACGGCGCGGCGCAGTTGTCGTTCGTCGCCTGGGGCCGAGACGAGGCCAGCCTCCACCCGTTCCCTGGGGTGGCCGTCGAGGCCCGAAGCGACGGCCGCCTCTGGGTCAGCTCACCGTGGCTGTGCGAGCAGGAAATCGCGCCCGAGGACGCGCCGGCCTCC
>DATEOS010000082.1:0-2999 GCA_035273815.1 Candidatus Limnocylindria bacterium | reverse complement strand
GGTTGGCCGAAGCCTGCTACACGCCGGTCGCCACCCGCGGTGCCTTCGCCTCGGCGGTGTCCAGCACCAGGGTGGCGATCCGATCCCGGTGTGCCTCCGCGCTGCCCAGCAGGGCGGCATCGGTGGTGGCCCGCTTGAAGTACAGGTGCGCCTGGTGCTCCCAGGTGAACCCGATACCGCCGTGCACCTGGATGGTGTCGGTGGCGATCCGGGAGAAGGCCGCCGAGGCCAGCGCCTGGGCGATGCTCGCCGCCAGCGCCGGATCATCGGAGCCGTCGCCGAGCGCCCACACCGCGTGGTAGGTGGCCGAGCGGGCGTGCTCCAGATCGACCATGCCCTCGGCCAGTCGGTGCTTGACCGCCTGGAAGGACCCGATCGGGCGGCCGAACTGCAGCCGGGATTTCGCGTACTCGACCGACAGGTTCAGCAGATGCTGTGCGGCGCCGATCTGTTCGGCCGCCAGCAGCGCGGCACCGACCTGCAGTGCATGGGAGATGACGCGTTCGGCCTCGTCGGGTCCGGCGATGAGCCGGGCCGGGGCGTCGGTGAGTTCGACGGTGGCCTGCGGGCGGGTCAGGTCCAGGGTGACCAGGCCGGTGCGCTGCACTCCGGCCGCGGTGGCATCGACGGCGTAGAGCGCGACCCCGTCGGGACCCGTTGCCGCAACGAGTAGTTCGTCGGCGGCATCGGCGTCGACCACCCGGGCGACGGTGCCGGTGAGCGCATCGGTGCCGGTCACCGTGACGGCGGCCGGATCGAAAGCGCCGGCACGATCGGGTACCGCGAATGCGGCGGTGCGGGTGCCCTCCACCAGCGCGGCCAGCAGCTCGTCGCGAACCGCCCCACCCGATGCGGCGACCAACGCCGGGATCGCCAGGTACACGGTGCCGAACAGCGGTCCGGTCGCCAGCGCGGCGCCGAGTTCCTCGACCGCGATCGCCTGATCGACCAGCGTGCCGCCGACGCCGCCGTCGGCCTCGGGGACCGACAGACCCAGGACGCCCAGCTCGGATCCCAGGCGCTGCCAGACCTTTCGGTCATAGCGGGGCTCGGACTCCATCTGGATGCGGGCCTTGGCCTCGCCGAAGTTGTCGGCACTGAACTTGCGCACCGCATCGCGCAATTGGCCCTGCTCGCTGCTGAATTCGAATTCGCTAGCCACGCGGGATCTCCTTCCACGGCATGCCGGCATCGGCACGCAGATCACCGGGCAGACCGAGGATCCGTTCGGCCAGGATGTTGCGCATCACTTCCGATGTCCCGCCTTCGATGGTGTTGGCCTTGCTGCGCAGGAACCGCTGCTGGATGGGGCCGCGCCAGTCGCCGTCGTCATCGCGGTCCTGTTCGTAGGTGTGGTACAGAATGCCCTCCGGCCCAAGCAGATCCATGCACCACGTGTAGATGTGCTGATTCAGTTCGGCGCCGACCAGCTTGCCGATCGAGCCCTCGGGCCCGGGTCCACCGACGGTCGCACTCGCGCGGGAGCGCTGCGCGGTCAGCCGCTGGGCCTCCGACCGCAGCCACAACTGGGTCAGCCGGTCACGTAGCACCGGTGTCTGCAGATCCGGGCGTGCCGCCCACAGTCCGACGGCCTCGGCGATGGTGCCCGCGCCGCGCTTACTACCGCTGCCGCCGAGCGCGCTGCGCTCGTTCATCAGGGTGGTCATCGCCACCGCCCAGCCGTTGCCCACGTCGCCGAGCCGGTGGGCGTCCGGGATGCGGGCGTCGGTGATGTAGACCTCGTTGAACTCGGCCTGTCCGGTGAGCTGGCGCAGCGGCCGGGTCTCGACCCCGGGCGCGTGCATATCGAGGACGAAGTAGGTGAGTCCCTTGTGTTTGGCCACATCGGGGTTCGTGCGGGCCAGCAGCAGGCCCCAGCGGGCCCGGTGGGCCAGGCTGGTCCACACCTTCTGCCCGTTGATCACCCAGTCATCGCCGTCGCGGACGGCCGAGGTGGCCAGCCCGGCCAAGTCCGAACCGGCGCCCGGCTCGGAGAACAGCTGGCACCAGATGTCCTCGGTGCTGGCCAGCGGGCGCAGCCAGAACTTCTTCAGTTCCTCGGACTGTGCGTGTTCGCGGACCGTCGGCGCGGCCATCCCGTATCCCATCGGGTTGAGCCCCAGCGGCATCGGCCCGCCGGCGCCCTGCAGGATGCCGTCCGCGACGGCCTGCAGCCCGCGGGACACCCCGAGGCCGCCGAGCCCCTCGGGGAAATGCACCCAGGCCAGGCCGGCGTCAAAGCTGGCCGTCAGGAATTCGGGGATCGGTACCTTCTTCGGGTCGTGGTCGGCCACGACCTTCCGGGCCAGGTCCGCGACCCGGTCCGCATCGGTGACGGTGCTCATCAGGCCACCATAGGCAGCAGTGATCGCCGTCACGTATCCGGGTCTACCAACCGGTGGGCAAGATGGGCCCATGCATGTCACTGCGAACGCCACCGTCAGCGCCCCGATCGACACGGTGTGGGCCGTCCTGACCGATCACCGCGGGATGGCCACCTGGGCGCCCGGCCTGACCGTCAGTCTGGGCACGCCCGGGACACCGGACCCGAACGGGGTGGGCGCGGTCCGCCGGATCAGCACCCCGGGCCCCGGGCCGGACATCGTCGAGGAGGTGACCACCTTCGACGCACCGCATGTGTTCGGCTACAAGGCGCTGTCGGGCACCCCGTTCCCCGGCTACGCCGGCGAGGTCCGGCTCAGTGCGGCGGGAACCGGCACCCGGATCGAGTACACGATCTCCTCGACCGCCACGTTTCCGCTGGTGAAGCTCCCGCTCGCGGGCATCGGGCAGGTGCTGCTGCGGCTGCTGGTGCGGGCCGCTTCGCGGGCCTGACCTGTCAGCCGAGCGCCGCGACCCGGGCGACCGTCAGCGCCGAGGTGAGCCGCAGCAGATCCGGCGGCCGGGACAACTGAAGTCCCGTCAGTTCCTCCAGGCGTCTGATCCGCTGGGCAACGGTGTTGGGGTGCAGGTGAAGGGCATTCGCGGTGGCGCGGCGA
>DATEOS010000081.1:0-2481 GCA_035273815.1 Candidatus Limnocylindria bacterium | reverse complement strand
ACTCAAGACATCACTCTGGGATGAGCGAAGGGAACCGTGGATGGACGCGACGATGCAGTGCGCCACGAGCATCGGCCGCGTACTGCTCTCCCGGAAGACGTGAGATGACAGGCCCCACGCAGAATGCGTCCAGCGAGCCGCCACCCGCTGACCAGTCGGGGCCGCCGGCAGAGCTCGACCCGGTGGTGGTGATCCGCTCCCGGCCCTACCAGCTGGCGCTGGTGCTGGCCGCGCTCCTCGGTATCCCGATCTCGGCTGTTGCGTACGGGTTCCTCGCGCTGGTCACCAAGATCCAGGACTACCTGTTCAAGGACCTGCCGCAGGACCTGTTCGCGAATCAAGTGCCGGCCTGGTGGCCCGTCCCCTTGGTCGCGCTGTGTGGACTTCTGACCGGCTTGACCATTCGCCACCTGCCGGGCAACTGCGGGCACTCGCCTGCCTTCGGTTTCCAGACTGGCGGTCTGCCGGTCGACCGAGACCTGCCCGGGGTCATCCTTGCCTCGTTGGCAACCCTCAGCCTGGGGGCGGTCCTCGGCCCTGAAGCGCCGCTGATCGCCATCGGCGGCGGACTGGCAGCACTGACCGTCCGGCTGATCAAGAGTGATGCTCCGCCCATGGCGCTGACCATCATCGCCTCCGCAGGCAGCTTCGCGGCCATCAGCACACTCTTCGGCTCACCGCTTCTCGGCGCGTTCCTGATCATGGAGGTGGCCGGCGTCAGCGGCGCGACACTGAGCCTCGTGGCGCTGCCCGGGCTGCTCGCGTCGGGCATGGGCGCGCTGGTCTTCGTCGGCCTCGACAGCTGGACCGGGCTGGGCACCTTCTCGCTCGCGCTTCCGACAGTGCCCTCGGCGGTCAACCCGACTCTGGCCACGATGGCGTGGGCGCTGGCCATCGGTGTGATCGGGGCCCTGCTCGCCTGGCTGATTCGCTGGATGGGACTTGCACTGCGGCCGGTCGTCCACCTGAACCGGGTGCTCGTGACCATGGGGTTCGGCGCCCTCATCGGCGTGACAGCCATGATCTACCAGCTCGTGACCGGGCACAGCTTCACGCAGGTGTTGTTCTCCGGCCAGGACGCCCTGCCTGAGCTGGTCGCCGATGCGGCCGACTACTCGGTTGGGGCTCTGGTCCTGTTGGCTGCCTGCAAGACGCTTGCGTACGGGCTCTCGCTGAGCGCGTTCCGCGGCGGACCGGTCTTCCCCGCGATGTTCATCGGGGCCGTGCTCGGCATCGCGGCCAGCGGCCTGCCCGGGATGGCGCTCGCCCCGGGGATCGCCATGGGCATCGGTGCCATGTGCGCGGCGATGCTGCGACTGCCCATGACCTCGACCCTGCTCGCCACGCTCCTGCTCGGCACCGACGGCGTGTCGGTCACCCCCCAGGTCATCGTCGCAGTGGTCGTGGCCTTCGTCCTCACCCACGCCCTGCCGAGCCCGGACCCGCAGGAACGGTCGCCCCGGCACGCGTGACCGACATCAGGGAGTCCGAGCACGCCAGCCGGGCGCGGGCGTGAACCCGTGCTTCAGCGCCGGTCCGGCGGCTCCTCGTCGCCGCGATGGCGCTGCGGCGTGCCCCGGTCGAGGGCGACGGCCAGTCCTGGGAAGAACATCACCGACAGGACGCCGGCGCCGATGAGCGCCGCGGCGTTCTCCGGGAGCATGTGGCCGGTGTCGAGGCCCACGGTGGCGAGCGCCACCAGCAGCGGGAGCGAGGTCGCCGTGAGCAGCATCATCTGGACGCGTTGTCGCACCGCCAGGTCGCGGCGGTAGAGGACGAACGAGGGCAGTCCACGCACCGCCAGCAGCAGCACGAAGAAGGCGACCAGGCGCAGCGGTGCCTCCCGGATCGAGGCCAGGTCCAGGCTCATCCCGGAGGAGACGAAGAAGACGGGGATGAAGAACCCGTACCCGACGGCGTCCAGCTTCCCCTCCAGGGCCGCCACGTCGCCAGGAGCCCAACGGCGCAGGATCACGCCGGCGAGGAACGCGCCGAGCACCACGTCGATGCCCACGTCGCTGGCGAGCACGAGCAGGCCGAAGAGGAGCATCAGGGTGAGCCGGAGCGTGATCTGCGACGTCGCGTGCTCGCCCTCGCGGGAGATCGCCTCGATCCGGGGCAACCGGCCCAGTCGTGGCAGCCACGCGAGACCCAGCGCGACCGCGCACATCGCCACGAGGGAGATCAGGCCGACCAGGCGACCCTCCGAGCCGAGGAAGATCGCGATGCCGGCGATGGGCAGGAACTCACCCACGGCTCCGGCAGGCATGATGAACCGTCCCAGGGGGCCGTCCAGCATGTCGTTGTCGCGCAGGATCGGCAGGAGCGTCCCCAGTGCCGTGGTCGTGAGCGCGAGTGCGACGGGCACGAAGGCGCTCACCAGGCCGGCGGCCGCCAACGCGCCGGTCACGCCGATCGAGATCACGGCACTCACCAACCAGCCGGCGATGGCGAGTCGTCCGGAGCGCTCCCGGAAGTGGT
>DATEOS010000080.1:0-4199 GCA_035273815.1 Candidatus Limnocylindria bacterium | reverse complement strand
ACTACACGTCCGTGTCCGCTGCGGTGGTGGAACCGGAGCCGACTCCCACCGGCGTGGCCCTGCACGACCCGGCGGTCAAGCCGGACATCTACTACATCATCCTGGACCGCTACGCGAACGCCGACACCCTGTCGGAGATCTACGACTTCGACAACGAGCCGTTCCTCCACGAGCTGGAGGAACGCGGCTTCTCGATTGCCCATCACGCCTGGGCGAACTACTTCAAGACCGCCCTGTCGTTGTACAGCTCGCTGAACATGAACTACATCGATCCCGCCAGGCTCGGCGTGGACATGAGCGAACCGGCCAAATTCCGCGAGGTCCAAGCCGCGTTGCGCGACCACCTGGCCGCGCCCAGCGCCCTGAAGTCGATCGGCTATGACTACGTGCACCTGGGCGGGTGGTGGGAGCCAACCGCGACCAACGTCGATGCCGACGTCTCGCTTCGGTACCAGGGATCGACCGAGTTTCTCAGCGCCGTCTGGGGGACCACGATGATGTCCCTGTTCTGGCCGCCGGTCTACGGCGGGACGGGGCCTGACGGCGAGACCATGCCATTCGTCGAGCTGGCGCGCGACGGCGCGCTCTATGCCTTCGACGCGCTGGAGGACGTCGCCCAGCGGCCCGGTCCGACCTTCACGTTCGCGCACATCCTGCTTCCCCACCCGCCATACATCTTCAACGCCGACGGCAGCTTCGTGGACGACTACACCGCCAAGCACCGTTCGGAGCGCATCAACTACGTGGAGCAGCTGCAGTACACCAACCGGCGCGTGCTGGAGGCCATCGATCACCTGCTGGCGCACGATCCGGATGAGCCTGACCCGATCATCCTCCTGCAGGCCGATGAGGGCCCCTTCCCGCCGGCCTTCAGCGCCAACGAAGGCGGGTTCCAGTGGCTAGACGCCAGCCCGCGCGAGATCCAGCAGAAGTTCGGCATCCTCAATGCGGTCCGGCTGCCGGGTGTCGACCCCGCGACTGTCGGCTTCAACGACGAGAGCAGCCCGGTCAACCAGTTCCGGATGGTGTTCAACGCCTACTTCGGCACCGATCTGCCGCTGCTGCGGAACGAGACCTTCCTGTCGCCGGACTACTCACGGATGTGGAACTTCGTGAGGTATCCGCACCCTTAGGGACACGGCCACGGATTCCGTTCGCGTACCGTGTAGCCAGTGCTGACCCGATTGTCGCCGCGGGCGCTCGACATGGGCTCGTTGCCCTGGCACGCGCTCGCGGTGGCGGTCTTCCCGGTCCTCTTCCTGTTCGCCGAGAACGCCGAGCAGCAGGTCACCCTGACGCCCCTCTGGGTGCCGCTGCTGCTTTCCTTGATCGGTGGCGTGGGCCTGCTGCTGCTCACGGTCCTCATCACTCGGGATCCGGCGCGCGGCGGATTGCTGGCGACGCTGCTGCTGGTGCTCTTCTTCAGCTTCGGCCATGTCTACAACCTCATCGGCGCCCCGATCGGTGCCTCACGCTGGCTGCTGGCCGCGGGCTACGCGCTGATCGCCGTGGGGCTGGGAGTCCTCATCTGGCGCGGCGGGCGGTGGGTGCCGTCGATGAACCGGTCACTGAACGTGGCGGCCGCCTTGCTGCTGGCGTTCAACGCTTTCAGGGTGGCCAACTACGCGTCCGCCTCAGCGGCAGCCACCGAGGCGCTGGCGTTGCCGAGCAGCGTCGAACTGCACGAGCCGGAGGTCAAGCGGGACATCTACTACATCATCCTCGACCGCTACGCCAGCCCGGACACGCTGTCGCAGATTTATGACTTCGACAACGAGCCGTTCCTGCGCGAGCTCGAGGCGCGCGGCTTCACCGTCGCCCGCGAGGCCTGGGCGAACTACTTCAAGACGGCGCTGTCGCTCTACGCCTCCCTGAGCATGCATTACATCGACCCCGATCAGCTGAACGTCGACATGAGCCGATTGACCACCTTCACCGAGATCCACGCGGCGCTGCGTGACCATCTGCCGGTCCCGCGCGCGCTCAAATCGATGGGCTATGGCTACGTGCACCTTGGCAACTGGTGGGAACCGACGGCCACGAACGCCGATGCCGACGTGTCGCTCCGCTTCCAGGAGTCGGCAGAATTCTCCAGCGCACTGTGGTCGACCACCCTGTTGTCCCTGATCTGGCCCCCGGACGACACCGCGATCGGCACCGACGATGACGGAGAGACCGTGGAGCGCCGCGATCTGCACCGCTCCACTGTCCTGTACGCGTTCGACCGCCTTGAGGAGGCGGCCGGGCGACCGGGCCCGACGTTCGTGTTCGCCCACATCCTGGTGCCGCACCCGCCGTATGTTTTCGCGGCGGATGGCAGTTTCCCCAGCCAGGAGGACGTTCGCACCCACCGCCAGCGCGGCAACTACGTAAACCAGCTGCGCTGGACCAATGACCGCGTGCTCCGGGCCATCGACCGGCTCATGGCCCACGCCCCCGGTGAGCCGGAGCCGATCATCATCCTGCAGGCTGACGAAGGTCCGTGGCCGCCCGGCTTCACGCGCGACCAGCGGAACTTCCAGTGGCTGGATGCCACGCCGACGGAGATCCAGGAAAAGTTCGGCATCCTCAACGCCGTCCGCCTCCCTGGTGTCGACCCGGCCAGCGCGGGCTTCACCGATCACACGAGCCCGGTCAACGAGTTCCGGGTCGTATTCGACGCCTACTTCGACGCGGGCCTGGGCACCCTGCCGGACATCACCTACCTGTCACCCGACTACGGGCGGATGTACGACTTCGTGATCTACCCACGGCCTTAGGAGCGGGTCCAGAGCTCGCCTTCGATCGACTCCGCCAGCGTCTCCAGTGGCAGCGGTCCGTGGCCCAGGACCGCATCGTGGAAGCGCCGCATGTCGAAGGCGGTGCCCAGCCGCGCCTGTGACTCGGAGCGCAGCCGGACGATCTGAAGCTGGCCGATCTTGTAGGCCAGCGCCTGTCCGGGCCGGCCGAGATAGCGGTCCACCTCGTTGACGATGTTGTTCCTGGCCAGCGCGGAGTGGGCGACCATGAAGTCCACCGCCTGCGCAATCGACCAGCCGAGCGCATGCAGGCCCGTATCGACCACCAGCCGGCACGCCCGCCACGAATCGAAGCTGAGCATGCCCAGCCGATCCAGGTCGCCTGAGTACAGCCCCATCTCGTCTGCCAGCCGCTCGGCATACAGGCCCCAGCCCTCGACGTAGGCCGTGGTGTAGGCGTGGCGGCGGAACGAGGGCAGCCCGGTCAGCTCCTGCGCGATGGCCGCCTGCAGATGATGGCCGGGCACCGCCTCGTGGAAGGCGAGCGCCTCCGCCTCGTAGCGGGGACGGGTGGCCGGCAGCCAGGTGTTGATGTAGTAGCGCCCGGGCCGGCTGCCGTCCATTGCCGGCTCGCGATAGTAGGCGATGGTCGAATGCTTCTCCTCGTGAGGCAGCATGCGTGCCACCTCGCAGGCGACGCGCGGCAGCCGGCCGAACCAGTCGGGCACGGCCGCCTCGGCTCGGCGCAGCGAACCCTCCGCCGCCGCCTCGATCTGGTCCGCCCCGGCGAAGTGGAGCTCCGGGTCGCCGCGCAGCGCCTCCTGCGTCTCGGCCAGGGTCGCGGTGCCCAGCACGCGGCGTCCCAGCTCGGCCGTCTCCGCATCGATGCGCTCCACCTCGCCCAGGCCAATGGCGTGGATCTCGTCCGGCCCCAGGTTGGTGGTGGTGTGGGCGCGAACCAGGGACCGGTACAGCTCTTCCCCGCCTGGCAGCTGCCCGATCCCCGCGCGATCGTCCGGCCGCGAGCGCGGCGCGATCTCATCGGCGATGAAGGTCCGGAAGCGGGCGATGGCGGGCCGCGCCTCGTCGGTGACCACCGTCGCGAGCTGGGCCGCGAACGCCTGCCAGTCGGAATCGCTCCAGCCGGAGTCCGGGCGGTTGCCCAGCGGGGCGAGCAGGGGCCCATCGGCATCCGGTTGCGCCAACACGTCGTCCAGCTGCTCCACCCCCCGCGCGATCGAGGAGCGAATCGGGCTGCGGCCGTCCGCCAGGCCGCGGCGCAGGCTGGCCTCCATCTCCGCCAGCGTGGGCGCGATGGCACGCCAGCGGGCAAGCATGTCCTGCCCGTCGGCCGGATCGTGCAGCGGTTGGTACGACGACGCCGAGAGGATGGCGGCCTGCAGGCCCCAGGTGGCGTCCACGCTGTACGAGTGCGCATCGGCACGCAGCAGCGCCAGCGTC
>DATEOS010000079.1:0-3237 GCA_035273815.1 Candidatus Limnocylindria bacterium | reverse complement strand
CACTCGCCGCAGCCTGACGCATCTTGCCGCCAAACCGGGACACCCGTCGGTGTCGCGCATGCCCGCTCGCGCGCCGACGCGGTGCCGCACCTCGAGCAGCGTGACGACGGTCCGGCGTTGCTGACGCACTTCGGCGGTATCGACTCGGTAGTGGGTGGCGGCGTTGCTGTCGGTTCGCTCTGCAACGGCCCTGGGGCTGAGTTCCAGCCCATTCTCGCAGCGAACGCGTTCCGCCGGGAGCCTACGCAGGCGCACGGTCGGGGTCCGCCGTCGCGAGCGAGTTCGGTCGACATCTGCAGCACCTGGCGCCGCGGCAGGTACACCAACGAGGCGCTCAGGACCCCGGCAGCCCGGCAGCCGATCTTGCGAGCCCGACAAGAGTTCAACTTGGTTCATCACGGCGGAGTTCTCCAGGTGGACAATGAGCGACGATGGCCGAGCTCGAGCACGCGTTGCCGGGATCAGTCGCACCATCCGCTCAGAACGGAGGAATGCCGCCATGACGACGACCTCGACGGATCTGGACCAGTTGTCGGTGAACGCCATTCGCGCGCTCGCGATGGACGCGGTGCAGGCGGCGAACTCCGGGCATCCCGGCACGCCGATGGCGATGGCGCCGGTGGCGTACACCCTGTGGCAGAGGTTCCTTCGGTTCGATCCCGAGCTGCCGATCTGGGCCAACCGGGACCGATTCGTGCTGTCTGCCGGCCACGCCTCGACGCTGCTCTTCTCGTTGCTGCACCTCGCGGGTGTGAAGTCGGTGAACGCGGACTACGAGACGATCGGCGAGCCCGCGGTCTCGCTGGATGATCTGCGCCGGTTCCGGCAGCTGGACTCCAAGGCCCCGGGCCATCCCGAGTACCGGTGGACCTCAGGGGTGGAGACCACCACCGGACCGCTGGGCACCGGCATCGCCACCAGCGTCGGCATGGCCATGTCCGAGAAATGGCTGGCCGCCACCTATAACCGCCCAGGCTTCGAACTGTTCGACTACAACGTCTACGCCCTGGCCGGGGACGGCGATCTGATGGAGGGCATCGGGCAGGAGGCGGCCAGCCTCGCCGGGCATCTGCGGCTGGACAACCTGTGCTGGATCTACGACAACAACCGGATCACCATCGAGGGCGGGACGGACCTGGCGTTCAGTGACGACGTGGCGACGAGATTCATCGGCTACGGCTGGAACGTCACGCGGGTGGGCGACGCCAACGACATGGCGATGCTGGCCCGGGCCTTCACCGTGTTCCAGCAGGAGGACGACCGGCCGACCCTGATCATCGTCGACAGCCACATCGGCTATGGAGCGCCCACCAAGCAGGGCACCTCCGCGGCGCACGGAGAGCCGCTGGGCGCCGACGAGGTCCGCGCGGCGAAGGAGTTCTTCGGCTGGCCGGCCGAGCCGCCGTTCCATGTACCGGAGGAGGTCTACACCCACTTCGCGAACGGGCTCGTCGCCCGCGGCGCCCAGCTGCGGCGCACGTGGGAGGCGGAGTTCGCCGCCTACGGTCAGCAGTTCCCCGACCTGGCCGACCAGCTCAACCGGATGCAGAAGCGAACGCTGCCCGACGAGTGGGACGCCGACATCCCGACGTTCGACCCCGACTCGAAGGGCCTGGCCACCCGCGAATCCAACGGCCGGGTACTGAACGCTATCGCCGGCCGGGTGCCGTGGCTGCTCGGTGGCGCAGCCGACCTGGCTCCGTCGACGAAGACCCTCCTGACGGGAATGCCCTCGTTCGGGCCGGGCTCGTACGGCGGCCGCAACCTACACTTCGGGGTGCGTGAGCACGCCGCGGCCGCGGTCGCCAACGGGTTGGCGCTGTCTAAACTCCGGCCGTTCCAGGCCGGGTTCCTGATCTTCCACGACTTCCAGCGGGGCGCGGTGCGGCTCTCCGCGCTGATGGAGCTGCCCGTCATCCACATCTACACGCACGACTCGATCGGCGTGGGCGAAGACGGTCCCACCCACCAGCCCGTGGAGCACCTGGCGTCGCTGCGGGCCATGCCCGGCCTGATCGACATCCGGCCGGGCGATGCGAACGAGGTCGCCGAGGCCTGGCGCTTCCTCATGCCCCTGCGGCACGACCCCGTGGTGCTGGTGCTGTCCCGCCAGGCGCTGCCGACGCTCGACCGTTCGCGGTACGCGTCCGCCGCCGGCCTGGCTCGTGGAGCCTACGTCCTGGCCGACCCACCCGACGGCGACCCCGAGGTGATCCTGATCGCCACGGGCAGCGAGGTGGCCCTGGCCGTCGCCGCGTACGAGGAGCTGACCACCGGTGGCGTACGGTGCCGAGTCGTGAGCCTGCCGTCCTGGGAGTTGTTCGCGCGGCAGTCGAAGGAGTATCAGGAGGCCGTGCTGCCCCCGGCGGTGACGGCCCGAGTGGCGATCGAGCAGGCCTCGGCGTTCGGATGGGAGCGCTACGTGGGCACCGAAGGGGCGATCGTGGCGATGTCCACGTTCGGCGAGTCGGCGCCGCTGAAGGCGCTGCAGGGCAAGTTCGGTTTCACCCCCGAGGCCGTGGCCCAGACCGCTCGTGACCAGATTGCCCGGCATCGAACCACGGATATGCCGATGAGCGCACCGGACCACCCGCAATAGAACCCTGAGACGCAGCCGCCACGCCGGCCTGGATCATTCAGCCGTCGTCGGCGCCGGCTCGCAACGCCGTCACGGCTTCGAGTTGACCTTGTTCCAGGATGATGTCGGCCGCTGCGGCGAGGGCGGTGATCTCTTCCACGGTCTCGGCGCCGACGATCGCTGACGCGACCGCTGGGCGGGAGAGCAGCCAGGCCAGCGAAACCTGGTACGGCTGCAGGCCCCAGTCCTGGCTCAGTCGTTCCACTGCTCGCCCGATCTCGAGCTCTGTTGCGGTGAACCCAAACCCGCCGAAGCGCTGGTCGCCGTGGACTGCTCGGTGCTGAATCTGAGTGCCCGCCAGTAATCCGCCGTGCAGCGGGCCGAACGGCAAGATGGACAGTCCGAACTGCAGACAGGCCGGGGCCAGCTCGTACTCCGCGGCCCGGTCGATCAGGTTGTACTTCGCCTGGACGCACACCGGTACGGCGGCCAGGCGGCGGTTGTCGGCGATCCACAACGCGTGGACGACTTGCCAGGCCGGATGGTTGGACAGGGCGACGTAGCGCAGCTTCCCCTGCCGGACCAGGTCGTCGTAGACCGAGAGGGTCCGCTCCAGCGGGGTGTGCGGATCGGGGAAATGCGCGTAGTAGAGGTCGATG
>DATEOS010000078.1:0-2182 GCA_035273815.1 Candidatus Limnocylindria bacterium | reverse complement strand
CATCGGCACCGACGCACTGGCCCTGCTGGACGCCGGCCTCGAGGTGGTCGCGGTGGAGGCCGATCCCGAGACCGCCTCGATCGCCCAGGCGAACCTCGGGGACCGGGCCGAGGTGCTGGTCGGCGACGCCGTCGAGCTGGCGCCGTCGCTGCTCGGACCGGGCGCCGCGGCGTACGCCGACCCGGCCCGGCGGACCGATCGGGGCCGCAGCTGGCGGGTGGAGGACCTGAGCCCGCCCTGGTCGTTCGTGTCGTCGCTGCTGGCTGGAGACCGGGTGGCTGGAGTCAAGCTCGGTCCCGGCCTGCCCCATCGGGTGATCCCGGACGGGGTCGAGGCCGAGTGGGTGAGCGACGGCGGAGACACCGTCGAGGTGGGTCTCTGGTCCGGGCCGGGCGCGCTGCAGGACCGGCGGGTGGCCTTGCTGCTGCCCGATCACCGACTGGTGGTCGATCCGGCGGCTCCGCCGCTGCCGGTCGGGCCGGTGGGATCGGTCGTGTACGAGCCGGCCGGTGCCGTCATCCGGGCCGGCGCCATACCCCAGCTGGGGGAGCGGCTCGGCGCACGGCTGCTGCATGCCGACATCGCCTACCTGACCGCAGACGTGGTCCGGACCAGTCCGTACGCCACCGCCTTCGAGGTGCTGGAAACCCACCCGTACAGCGAGCAGTTCCTGCGGCAGTGGACCAGACAGGGCGGGATCGGCACGCTCGAGATCAAGAAGCGCGGCCTGGACCAGGATCCGGCGGCATTGCGCAAAAGGCTGCGTCTGCGTGGATCCGGATCGGCGACCGTGATCCTGACTCGGGGCCCGACGGGTGCGCTGATGCTGGTAGCGCGTCGGCTTGCGGGCTGAGCCCAGCCCCACCGATACGAACCACACCAGAGAACCGGCTCTCTGCGATCAGCGTGGTGCGGTCGGAGCGATGTTCGGATTGAGCGCGAACACGTTGCCCGGGTCGTAGACGTTCTTCAGGGCCACGAGCCGCTCGTACTTCTGATCACCGTACGAGGCGCGCAACCGCGTTTGGCCTTCGTCAGCGCTGATGAAGTTGGGCGGCGCCTTGTCCACGGCCCACGGCCGCATCGTGTCCTTGAACGCATGCGCCCAAGCGACTTCGGCTGCGGCGGCGGCCGGGTCCCACCACAGCGCCTCGCAGAAGTAGTACCACTTGGCGTCCGGGACTTCGAGCGCCATCGCGGTGCGGTCGGTGCGCGCGACGGCGCCGCCGAGCGCAGCGAGATAGACACCGGTGAAGGGTGAACGCGCCTCGGCCGCCTTGTCCACCAGGGCGTCGATGGCGTCGTCGGGCAGCTCGGGCAGGTAGTCGATCTTGAAGTACTCGCTGATGCCCCACGGATTCGCGTCATCGGTCAGCGCCTGCACGGCCGTGTAGGGCATCGGCTGAACCATCCTGAGCTGCGGGTCACCCCACTCCAGGAGTGGCCGCAGCACCCGCTCGCCCTCGGCCGGATCGCCGGCATACAACAGAATGAGGCCGGCGGCGGGCTGGCCCCGCAGTGGTTCGGGGATGACATCGGCGGGTGGCGCGGTGAGCAGCGCGAACGCGCCGCACACCTCGTCGGCGGCCTTCTCCATGAAGTCTCGATAGAAGCGGAGCAGCGCAGCAGCGTCCGCGCGCGAGTGCAGGACCATCCCCGCGTAGACCAGCGGGCCGACCGGATGCAGTCGGAACTCGAACTCGGTGACCACGCCGAAGTTCCCGCCGCCGCCCTTGAGCCCCCAGAACAGCTCGGCGTTCTGGTCCGGGCTGGCCCGCAGTACGCGACCATCCGCGGTCACCACCTCGGCCGACAGCAGGTTCTCACAGGTCGTCCCGCACGCACGCTCCAGCCAACCCGAGCCGCTGCCCAGCGTCAGCCCGGCGATGCCGGTGTGGGAGACGCGCCCGCCGGTGACAGCCAGACCGTACGCCTGCGTAGCTGAGTCGAACTCGCCCCAGGTCAGGCCCGCCCCGAATCGGCCGGTCCGGGACTCGACGTCGATCTCTGTCCGCTTCATCGGGCCGGTGTCGATCACCAGGCCCCCATCGCACGAAGAGTGACCGGGAATGGAATGACCGCCGCCGCGGACCGCGACCACCAGGTCATGCTCGCGGGCATGAGCCAGGGCAGCCTGCACGTCGGCTGGGCTGGTGCAGCGCGCAATCAGCGCCGGCCGCTT
>DATEOS010000077.1:0-2479 GCA_035273815.1 Candidatus Limnocylindria bacterium | reverse complement strand
GATGGGCTGCTCGAGATTGCGCTCGAACTGGAGATCGCGGTTGGTGATGATGCCGATCAGCCGGCCCTGTCCGTCCACGATCGGGACGCCGGAGATCTTGAAGCGCCGCATCAAGACATAGGCCTCGCGCAACGGGCGGTCGGGACCGAGCGTGATCGGGTTGAGGATCATTCCGCTCTCGCTCCGCTTCACCCGGTCCACCTCCGCGGCCTGGCGCTCGGGCGTCATGTTCTTGTGGAGGACGCCCATGCCGCCGGCCCGCGCCATCGCGATGGCCATGTCGGCCTCGGTGACGGTGTCCATGGCGGCGGAGACCAGCGGAATGTTGAGGGAGATCGTGCGGGTGAAGCGGCTGACCGTCGAGACCTCGCGCGGATGCACCGCGGAGTAACGCGGCACCAGCAGGACGTCGTCGAAGGTGAGGCCCGGCTTGGGGCGAATGACGGTCATGCGCTCCGGAGTTGCCGCAGGGTCCTGACTGGATACACCACGGCCCGCCCGAGCCCCGAGGGGGCGCCTGGCGGGCCGAAGGTAAGCTGATCCATCTCCAAGTCTAGAAGCGAGTTCGGCCGAATGCAAGGCACGTGACCGACGAAGCGCTACTTGCCTCCACCCAGCGAATGCACGTAGGTCGCCACCGCCTTTACCTGGTCGTCGCTGAGTGAGGCGCCGCCCATCGGCGGCATGGGCGCCGGCGCCTTCTTCGGCTGAGGCACGCCGCTCTTGATCGTGCCGGTGATGCCCGCCAGGTTGCCGTCGTTGTTGAGCCACTCGCCGTCGGTCAGGTTAGGCGCGACCGCGGAGCCATGGGCATCCTGGCCGTGGCAGACGTAGCAGGTACCGCCCCCGGCCTGGCCGTGGAAGATGCTGTCACCCAAGGCGATGAGCTTGGCGTCCCCGCCTCCACCACCGCCGCCTCCGCCACCCGCCACTGCTTTGCCGGTGTCTGCGCTCTTCGCCGCACCGGTATCGGCTGCCGGGGCCGGAGCTGGATTCGCGGCCGGTGCGGTGTCCGCTGGCGGTGGCGGCGCGCCGGCGCTCGCACCGCCGGCCCCCGTCCCGGAGCCACCCCCTCCCCCGTCACCACCACCGCCACAGGCCGACAGCAGCCCGGCCAGTACCGCCGGCGCGAGCCAGGTGAAGACCAGATCATGATCGAGCTTGCGTGTGCGCATTGCGCTGCCCCCCGCGCTGATGTCCAGTGCCGTGCCCACCGGCACGGCGGTGCGTCACGCTAGGGCCGGGTCCTCCCCACGTCTGTGATGAGTGCCCTTAAGCCGTCTGCCGCCCCCGCCAGATCAGATACACCGGGATCCCGGTCGCCACGATGAGAAGACCGGGCCAGGTGTAGAGTGGCTTCTCGAACAGCAGGATCACCATCAGCGCGCCCACCGACAGCAGGTAGAGCCCTGGCAGGACCGGGTAGCCGAACGCCTTGACCGGCCGGGGGAGGTCGGGTCTGAGCCGCCGCAGGCGGAAGAGCGCGATGGTGGTGAGGAAGTAGAAGACCAGCGCGGCGAAGATCACGTAGTCCAGCAGCTGGTTGTAAGTCCCGCTGATACAGAGGACCGAGGCCCAGACCGCCTGGGCCCAGAGACCGAAGACCGGGGTGCGGTGCTCGGGGTGGAGCTCGCCGGCCCGCTCGAAGAACAGCCGGTCGCGCGCCATGGCCCAGTAGACGCGAGGACCGGCGAGGATCAGCCCGTTGTTGCACCCGAAGGTCGAGAACAGGATCGCGATCGCCATCACCGCCGCTGCGCCCGCACCGAGCGCGACCTCGATGGCCGCGGTGCCGACCCGGTCCTGCGCCGCGTGCTGGATGCCGCGGGCCAGCGCGTCCTGCCCGCTCGGATCGCCGTAGAAGGGCAGCACGTTGAGGTAGGCTACGTTGGTCAGGATGTAGAGCAGGCTCACCACCCCGGTGCCCACGGCCAGCGCCATCGGCAGGTTCCGGCTCGGGTTCTGCACCTCCGCGGCGGCGAAGGTCACGTTGTTCCATGCGTCGCTGGAGAAGAGCGAGCCGACCATGGCCGCGCCGACCAGCGGGATCATCGCCATGGTCCAATCTCCCGTGCCCCAGAAGTCGGCGAAGTTGGCGGCCGCGACGGCAGGCTGGCGGAAGAGGGTGAGACCGCAAATCACCAGCACCGCGAGCGCGCCCGCCTTGGCCACGGTGAACACTGTCTGGATCGCCGCGCCGAGCCGCACCCCGCGGACGTTGAGCCAGGTGAGGAGCAGGATCGAGAGGATCGCGACGACGCGCTGCGGCGAGAGGCCGAGCTGGATCGCGTCGGGCGCGCCGGGCAGGCGGACTTGTCCCAGTGGCAGGAAGACATCGGGGCTCACCGACGGCACCAGCACGCTCAGGAACCGGGCGAAGGCCACGGCGACGGCGGCGATGGTGCCGGTCTGGATGACGGCAAAGAGCGTCCAGCCGTAGAGGAACCCCGCGGCCGGTGAAAGGCCCTCTCGGAGAAAC
>DATEOS010000076.1:0-2614 GCA_035273815.1 Candidatus Limnocylindria bacterium | reverse complement strand
GAACACCGGTGTCAGACACCCGTGTCCACCCGCCGCTCAGAGGGTGAGCTCCTGGCCGTCGTGGGCGACGCCGAAGCCGTGTGGCAGCCACCGCTCGATGTCGGCGTGCAGGCCGGCGCGGTGGCCGATGTGGGTGAACAGGGTGCGGCCGGCCTTCAGGCGGCGGGCGGCCTCGATGCCCTGCACCATCGGCATGTGGCCGGTCATCGGCGTCTCGCGGGTGGTGCCGTCGATCAGCAGCAGGTCGGCGTTTCGGGCCAGCTTGGAGCCGGGTGGGGTGGACGTGTCGGGCACGTAGACGAACGTCCTGGCCTCGCCGTCGGTGAACCGGAAGCCCATCGTCCGCATCTTGGGGTCGTGCTCGACGTCGAAGGGCTGGGCAACCAGTCCCTCCCCGAGCTCGATCCGCACGCCGGGCGTGAGGTGGAAGACGTGGAAGTCGAGCCGGGGGAAGACCCGGCGCAGGTCGGCCTCCGCCTCTCTGGTGCAGTGGAGGGGGAGCCGGCGCAGCTTCGAGAGCTCGTGCAGTCCCAGCGAGTGGTCGTGGTGGGCGTGCGTCAGGAGCACGGCCTCGGGCACCGCGCCGGCCGTCCGCAGCTGAGCGTAGGCGTCGGGCCCGGCGTCGACCAGCACCCGGCCCTCGAGCAGCACCGACGGCCGCAGCCGGGCGTCGCGGGGGTCGGCCGAGGTGCACTGCGGGCAGTCGCAGCCAAGCCTGGGCATGGGCCAGGCCGGGCCTGACCCCAGCACGCGGATCCTCAGAGCGTCTCCTCCCACTTCGGGTGGTGGCGGCGCGCCCAGTCGCGGCGCACCGTGCCCAGGATCATGCCCCGAAGCGAGTGGCGGGTCGACCGGTTGACCGTGGCCAGGTAGAGGTGGCCGAGGATCAGCGGGATCGACACCCAGGTGGCGATGTCGTGGACGAGGATGGCGCTCGTCCGCCCGCGGAACGCGGCGCTGGTCTCCTGCAGGTAGATCAACACGCCCGATGCGGTGAACACGACCATCAGGCCGGCGACGATGGCGGCGTTCAGCTTCTGGCCGGCGTTGAACCGGGCCTGCCGCGGCTCGTCGCCCTGCCGGTGCACCGACCAGCGCAGCCAGCGGCGGTCGTCGTCGTCGAACCGGTCGAGCTCCCGCGCGGTCGCCCGCAGCTCCGGGCCGGCGGACGACATCAGGGCCAGCAGCCCCACCCAGAACGCCAGCGCGGCGCCCAGGTGGATGTTCTTCCACAGCTGGCGGTTGGCCGCCAGCTCGGCCAGCGACGGCAGCGTCAGGATCAGCCCGGTGGCCAGCATGGTCAGGAACGTCCCGGCCAGCAGCCAGTGCAGCGACCGCTCGGCCGGCGAGAACCGGCGCACCAGCTCAGTAGCCGTTGGAGCGGCCAACCCAGGCGTCCACGTCGTAGCCGTTGAGCTCCCAGTAGCCCGGCCGCAGCTCCCTAGTCAGCTCGATCCGGGTCAGCCACTTGACGTTCTTGTAGCCGTACATCTCCGGGATCACCAGCCTGACCGGTGCGCCATGGGCCTGGGACAGCGGCTTGCCGTCCATCCGGTGGCCGAGCATCACGCCGCTGAGCGTCGTCTGCTCCATCGTCAGCGTGTCGACGTAGGGGTGCTCCATTGATACGAAGTTGGCGTACCTGGCCGTCGGCTTCGGCTGCACCCGGTCCCACAGCTCGGCCAGCCGCACCCCCTCCCAGCGCACGTCGCCCACCGTCCACCCGGTCACGCAGTGGAAGTCCGACGTCTGTCGCTGGGATGGCAGCGCCAGCAGCTGGTCGTACGTCAGCTTGACCGGCTGCTCGACCTCGCCGGTCACCTCCAGCCGCCAGCTGGCCGGGTCGAAGGACGGCCAGGGAGGGCTGATCGCGTAGATCCTCCAGCCGCCCGCCGACACCAGGTTGCCGACGCCGTCGGGCACCAGCCTGCCCAGCGGGGCGGCTGCGCCCGACAGGCGGCCGCCGGCCAGCAGTCCGACCGCGCCCAGCCCGACCACCGACAGGAACGCCCGTCGTCCGAGGCGGATCTAGCTCATGCCAGGTGTACGTCGAAGAGGGCCTGCACGGTTCTCATGATCGCAGGTGTTGCGTTCGGCACGAACCCGGCCCGGCCCATCGCCGCCGATATACCATGCAAGGTCGTGGCGAAGGATCCCCTCACGCAGTTCACGGCCCCGGTGGCAGACTGGTTCAGGGCCTCGTTCCCGGAGCCCACCCCGGCCCAGTCGAAGGGCTGGCCGGCGATCGCCAAGGGCGACCACAGCCTGATCCTGGCGCCGACCGGGTCGGGCAAGACGCTGGCCGCGTTCCTGTGGGCGCTCGACCGGCTCAAGTCCACGCCCGACACCGGCGGTACCCGCGTGCTCTACGTGTCGCCGCTGAAGGCGCTGAACCACGACGTCGAGCGCAACCTGCGCGGGCCGCTGGCCGGGATCGCCGGCGGCCGCGAGATCACCGTCGGCCTGCGCAGCGGCGACACGCCGCAGCGCGAGCGGGCGGCCATGCGCCGAAATCCGCCCGACATCCTGATCACCACGCCGGAGTCGCTCTACCTGATGCTCACGAGCCAGGCGCGGAAGATCTTCGAGGGCACCGAGTGGGTGATCGTCGATG
>DATEOS010000075.1:0-7857 GCA_035273815.1 Candidatus Limnocylindria bacterium | reverse complement strand
GGTCACCATGGTCGCCCGTGACGACCTGCCCGATGGCGGCGCCGGCATCATCGCCGAGACGATCCGCCAGATCCGGCTCGCCTCACCGGCCACCAGCATCGAAGTGCTGATTAGCGACCTGAACGGCCGCGAGGCCGACATTCGGACCGTGGTCGAGGCGCAGCCGGAGATCCTGAACCACAACGTCGAGACGGTGCCGCGCCTGCAGCGTGCGGTGCGGCGCCGCGCGCGCTGGGATCGCAGCGTCGGCGTGCTGACCAGGGGCCGCGAGATCGCACGCGACATCGGCTTCGACGAGATGGTGACCAAGACCGGCCTGATGCTGGGCCTGGGCGAGTCGTGGGACGAAGTGGTCGAGGCCATGCGACTGCTGCGCGAGGCGGACGTCGACGTGCTGACCATCGGCCAGTACCTGCGCCCCAGCCGTCAGCATCTGCCGCTGCATCGGTATTACACCCCCGCCGAGTTCATGAGCCTCCGGCGCATCGGGCTGGAGATGGGCTTCGTGCACGTCCAGTCCGGGCCGTTGGTCCGTTCGAGCTACCACGCCGCCGAGCAGGTGCCCGGCCAGGCGGCCGCGGCTGCTGTCTGACGGATCCGTGGTTGGGACTTGCATGAACCGCGGCACAGAACCTGTCCCATGACAAGAGAGCCCGTCTTCCGCGACATCAGCACGCCATCCACGGCAGAGGCCGTGGCGGGGCGCCCGCGGCGGCCGAAGCGCGATCTTCCGTTCACGCCGGCCAGTGACGCGCACCCATTGGTGGCCGCGCACGGCGGAGTGCTGACCGTCGAGCGGCTGGGGACCGTCTCCTACCAGCCTACCTGGGAGCTACAGGACGAGCTGGCCGACCAGCGGCGTCATCGCCGCATCGGCGACCGGCTGCTGCTGCTCGAACACTTCCCCGTGTACACCATCGGCCGCGGCGGCGATCCTGCGAACCTGCTGGCCGGCCCCGATCGGCTGCGGGAGCTGGGCGCGGGGTTCGTGCGCATCGATCGCGGCGGCGACATCACCTTCCACGGCCCGGGCCAGCTGGTCGCCTATCCCATCGTCGAGCTGCGCGATCCGCTCGACCTGCGCCGCTACGTGCGCAGCCTGGAGGCCGCCGTCATCGAGACCGCCGCGGCCTTCGGCGTCACGGCGGGTCGCGTGGAAGGCCTGACCGGCGTCTGGGTTTCCGACCGGCGAAAGCTGGCCGCCATTGGCGTACGCGTGCGCCGAGGGGTGACCACCCACGGCCTGGCCCTCAACGTCAACACCAGGCTCGGCTGGTTCGACGAGATGATTCCCTGCGGCATCCGCGACAAGGAGACCACCAGCCTGGCCCGTGAGCTTGGGCATCCGGTGCCGATGGAGGCCGTGGAGGACGCGCTGGTCGTCGCGCTCGCGGGTGCCTTCGGCCTGCGCCTGGCCGGCGGGTCGCCGGGCGTCGCCGGTCCGGCGGGCGCCACCGAGCAGTGAGCGACGGAACGCCCATCATCGAGCGTGGGGCTGGAGCGGCGGACCATGCGCCCCGCATCGAGGTGGGCGCCTTCCCACCCTGGGACACCAACGCGTACCTGGTCTGGGACGGCGTTTCGCCGGAGGCCCTGATCGTCGATCCCGGGATGAATTCGACGCCCAGCCTGGTCGAACGAGCCGCCGCCAACCAGCTGCGCGTGCACCTGATCGCCAACTCGCACGGGCACATCGACCATATCTACGACGACGGGCCGCTGAAGCACGCCACCGGCGCGCCGCTGGCGATCCATCCGGATGACGCCTATCGGCTCGATGGTCGCAACAACTACGGGCTGGAGATCGAGCAGGTCACCGCCGAGCGCGATCTGCGCGAGGGCGATCGGGTCGAGATCGGGCGCCTGAGCTTCGAGGTCTGGCACACGCCGGGCCATACGGAGGGATCGGTCTGCCTCTACGAGCCGACGCATCGGCTCCTTCTGGCGGGCGACGTGCTCTTCGCCGGATCCTTCGGCCGTACCGACCTGCCCGGCGGCGACGACGCGGCGATGGTCGAGTCGCTGGCCAGGCTGGCCCGCGACCTGCAGGACGAGGTGCGGGTTCTGCCGGGCCACGGTCCAGAGACCACGATCGGGCGGGAGCGGCCCTGGATGCAGCGCATCGCCGGCGCCGGAAGGCTGCTGATCCCCGGCTGACCCGCCGCGACATCGGTCTAGGATGCGACACAGCAGGAGGCGCTGAACGACACATGGCCAAGCTGAGGATCACCAGGCTCGGACACGGCGGAATCCTGTACCGATCGCCGGGCGACAAGTGGGTCTGGGTGGACCGATGGACCGGGGCCCCCACCTACGCCGACGCCTACCGCACCGCGGAGAAGGTCGACGTCGTGGCCCCCACGCACGGCCATTTCGACCACGTGGGTGACGATGCGGCCGATGTCGTGGAGCTGGCGCAGGCCGGTGGCACGGTCGTCTGCTCGCACGAGATGAGCCTCTACCTCGGCGAGAAGGGGGTCGAGGCAGTGGGCATGAACAAGGGCGGGACATTCGAAGCGGCCGGCATCCGTTTCACCATGGTCCATGCCGAGCATTCCGGGGCCGTGACGCTGAGCGGTGGCGGGCCCACCAGCCGCGAGGTCGGTTGTTGGGGATGGGTCATCCACTTCGAGGACGGCACCTGCCTCTACCACACTGGCGACACCGACCTGTTCGGCGACATGGCGCTGGTCCGCGAGCGCTGGTCGCCCTCGATCGCGATCGTGCCAATTGGCGGGCACTACACCATGGGGCCGGCGGATGCCGCGAGGGCGGTTGGCCTGATCGGCGCCCACACCGTGATCCCCGTGCATTACGGCACGTTCCCCATTTTGGCCGGCACGCCTGACGTGCTGGCCGCCGAAACGTCGGCTCACGTGGTAGCACTGGAGCCGGGTGAGACCTGGGAGGCCTGATATGTCCCTGATTCTATCGATCCTCGCCGGCATGCTGGGCAGCCTGTTCGGCTCCGCGGCGCGCGCCGGCACAGCCATGGCACGGGCGCAGATCGAGGGCGAACCGCTGCCCGACGTGAACATCAGCGGCTCCCCGGTCGCGGGCATGGCCGGCGGCGTGGTCGGCGTGGTGATGGGACCGAAGACAGCCTTCTGGTTCGGCGCCGTGCTTGGCGCGGCCGGCATGGACCGTTTCGACGCCGTCGTCCTGAAGCGCGTCGGCATCGACATGGACGCGCTGGTGGCCAAGGCGACGGAGGCGGCCAAACAGGCCCAGGCGGCGGCAACCGACGCGGGGGAGGCCGCCGAGCAGCGGGCTGTGAAGATGGCCGACAGCACCCAGGAGACCGCCTCGGACGCGGGTGACGCCATCGAGTCAGCCGCCGAGGAGGCTGGCCCAGCCTAGTGGCGGCCCGCAGGCCCCAACTGCGCATCTACCTGGAGCGCGGCGACAAGCGCACCTTTGCCGTCGCCGTCGACTGGCCCGGCTGGAGTCGCTCGGGCAGGGCCGATGAGGAGGCGCTCCGGGCGCTGCTGGCATACGCCCCGCGCTACGCCGCCGTGGTCAAGCGGGCAGGGCTGAAGGAGGGACTGCCCGGCGCGGACGCGAAGGTCCAGATCGTCCAGCGGCTGTCCGGTGGTGGCGGAACGGACTTCGGCGTGCCCAGCGTGGCGACCAAGCAGGACGCCGAGCCGCTGCGGGGCAAGGAGCTGGCTCGCCAGCGGGCGTTGCTGGAAGCCAGCTGGAAGGCATTCGACGCCGCAGCGCGGTCAGCCAGGGGCAGGACCCTGCGGCTGGGGCCGCGGGGCGGCGGGCGCAACCTGGCCAAGATGACCGGCCACGTGCTGGAGGCGGAGGTCGCCTACCTCGGTGCGCTGGGCAGCAAGCCGCCGGTGGGAGCGGCGAAGAACGAGATGGCCGCAGTTCGCAAGGCGGCTCTCGCAACCCTGGACGCCGTCGCCAACGGCCGCCCGATCGAGAACCCACGCAACACGCTGCATCCGTGGAGCGCGCGCTACTTCGTCCGGCGCTCGGCCTGGCACGCGCTCGATCACGCCTGGGAGATCGAGGACCGCTCCGAGGCCTGACGCTAGGCGCCCGCCTGCATGACCGACTCCACCACGATGTGCCACACCAGCACGCCTCCCAGCACAATGGCGACCAGGCCGACCGCCACGTTCAGCGCCAGCGCTCGGACCACGATCACCGCCTGCAGCGTCCCGTCGCGGCGCTCCCAGCCCAGCCGGAGCAGCGGCGCGATGGCCGCGACGAGGGCCAGCGCCGGCGCGAGAACCAGCAGGAGGTCAACGGCGCGGACGCTGGTCAGGGCCGCCTGGATTGGCGCCACGAAACTCCTCACGGCGGTGAGGTCGAGCTCGTAGGCGAGCAGCGAAGAGGCCACGAGGAAGAGGGTCGGCAGGATCAGCAGCGCCCCGATCACGGCGAAGGCCGTGGGGTGCCGCCAGGCGGGACGAATGGTCACGACGGTGTCTCCTTGCAGGGCTCGGCGCGCGATGTGGGCACGCAGCGCGATGCCGCTCGACGCCACGTCGATGAGGGCACGCGGGGTGAGCGGAACGTCTGAGATCAGATCAAGCAGCTCGTCTCCGTAGCGCTCGCGCCAGGCGGGCGGATAGCAGCGCAGCAGCAGACGTCCGAGTCTGCCGTGTCGGCCGCTCATGCGCCCACCCGCTGCAGCCCGGTGCGGAGCGCTCGGTTCAGGCCGCCCAACCGCCGCTCCAGCACCCTCCGGCCGCCCGGGGTGAGCCGGTAAGGACGCCGGCGACCGTCGCTGGGCATTGGGGCCACGTGGCCCTCCTCCTCGAGTCGGCTCAGCGCCCCATACAGGGTGCCTGGACCAAGGCGCACGCCGGCGAAGTCGGCGATGTCGAGCAGCATGGCGTGGCCGTGCTTTGGGCCGCTGGCCAGGCTGATCATCAGCAGCAGGCCGGGGTCGTTGGTTGGTGCCGTGTTCGGCATGCGTCCTCATCGATGTGCAACTACTACGTGACGCGTAGTATTACTTACCGGCAGGCGGCCGTCAAGCGGGACGGAGTGGGAGCCGCCAAAGGGACGGCGGTAGAATCGGCGCATGCCCCCATCGGACGAGGTCCTTGTCCACGCGCGCGAACTGACGAAGCGCTTCGGCCAGTTCACGGCGGTCAATGCCATCGACTTCGACGTGCGCATTGGCGAGGCATTCGGCTTCCTGGGGCCCAACGGGGCCGGCAAGACCAGCACCATGCGCATGATCGCCTGCGCGTCGCCGGTCACCTCCGGCGAGCTGACCGTGATCGGCATGGATCCGCGCCGCCACGCGCCACAGATCAAGGCACGGCTGGGCGTGGTCCCGCAGCTGGACAACCTGGACGCGGAGCTGACCGTGCGCGAGAACCTGGAGATGTACGCGCGCTACTTCGACATCCCCGATGCGGTGGCGAGGGCCCGCGCTGACGAGCTGCTCGACTTCGTGCAGCTCTCCGAACGCGCCACTGACCAGGTGGAGCCTCTCTCGGGTGGCATGAAGCGGCGGCTGACCATCGCTCGCTCGCTGATCAACGAGCCGGAGCTGATCATCCTGGACGAGCCGACCACCGGCCTGGACCCGCAGGCGCGGCACCTGCTCTGGGAGCGGCTGTACCGGCTCAAGCAGCGAGGCGCGACGCTGATCATCACCACCCACTACATGGACGAGGCCGAACAGCTCTGCGATCGGCTGGTCGTGATGGACAAGGCCGAGATCGCGGCCGAGGGGTCGCCGCGCGAGCTGATCGAGCGCTACGCCACCCGCGAGGTGCTGGAGCTGCGCTTTGCCGACGCGGTGCGCTCCAGCCTGGACGGCCGTCTCGACGGCCTGGCCGATCGCATCGAGGCGCTGCCGGACCGGCACCTACTGTACGTGGACGATGGCGAGCGGGCGCTGGAAGCGGTGCATGGTCGCCAGATCCCCGTGGAGTCGGCACTGGTGCGCCGCGCCACCCTGGAGGACGTCTTCCTGCGCCTGACCGGTCGGACGCTCATCGAATGACGGCCGCCACGCGCGTGCTGCAGCGCAATCTGCTGGTCTACCGGCGGACCTTCCGCGGCAGCATCTTCAGCTCGTTCGTCACGCCGCTGTTCTACCTGACCGCCATGGGCCTGGGGCTCGGCCAGCTGGTGACGCGCGACGTGAGCAGCCTGCCGGGCGGCGACTACCTGTCGTTCCTGGGCCCCGGCATCATGGCCGCCACCTGCATGCAGTCGGCCGTGTTCGAGTCGACCTTCCCGATCATGGGCAAGATCATGTGGCGCCGGAACTACGAGGCCATGCTGGCCACGCCAATCGAAGTGCGCCACATCCTGGGTGGCGAGCTGCTGTGGATCGCCTTCCGGATGGTGCTCATCTCGAGCGTCTTCCTGGGCGTGCTCACCCTCTTCCGGATCCCGACCTCGTTCCTGGCGCTGCTGGCGGTCCCCGCCTGCGTGCTGCTGGGCGTGGCCTTCTCGGCCGCGATCATCAGCTTCGCCGCCACCCAGAAGAACGACTCCGGCTTCGCCGCGATGTTCCGCTTCGTCATCAACCCGCTCTTCCTGTTCAGCGGCACCTTCTTCCCGTTGAGCTCGCTGCCCGACTCGTTGCGGTGGGTAGAGTGGATCGCAGCCGCCACGCCGCTCTACCACGGCGTGGCGCTGGTCCGCGGCGCCGTCCTCAACGATTCGGGCACGCTGGCCAGCTGGCCCTGGCATGTCGCATACCTCGTCATCTTCGCCTTGGTCTTCGCGGTCGTGGCGCATCGGCTCCTGAGCCGCAGGCTGGTGAAGTAGATGGCCGGACCAATGGAGGCCACCGCCCGGCGCCTGCTGGGACCGACGCCGACACCTCCGTTCGTCTCCTCCCTGCTGCGCGCCCGGCGGCTGGTGCAGCGGAACATGCTGGTCTACCGGCACGGCTGGATCATCATCGTGTCGGGTTTCTTCGAGCCCCTGTTCTACCTGCTGGGCATCGGCTTCGGGCTCGGCAGCCTGACCGAGGGGGTGACCCTGACGAACGGCCAGACGATCCCCTACCAGGCCTTCGTGGCGCCGGGCCTACTGGCCATGTCGACCCTCAACGGGGCCATCGCCGAGTCGATCTTCAACGTCTTCTTCAAGCTGAACTTCGCGCACATCTACGATGGCATCCTGGCCACCCCACTGGGGATCCGCGAGATCGCCCTGGGCGAGCTGATCTGGTCCCTGATGCGGGGCAGCATCTACGTCATCGCCTTCCTGGGCGTGATGCTGGCGCTTGGCCTGATCCTGTCGCCGTGGGCCATCCTGGTGCCCGCGGCAGCTGTCCTGCTGGGCGCCGCCTTCAGCGCCGCCGGCCTGGCCACCACGGCCTACCTGCGCACGGTGCAGGACTTCGATCTGCCGATGGGCCTGGTGGTGATGCCGATGTTCCTGTTCAGCGGCACCTTCTTCCCGGTCAGCTTCTATCCGGTGCCGATCCAGGTCCTGATGGAGGCGATCCCGCTGTTCCACGGCGTCACGCTCGTGCGCGCGCTGACCACCGGCGTGATCGAGCCGCGGCTGGCCTGGGACGTCCTCTACCTGGTCGTCTTCTTCGGGATCTGCTTCTTCATCGCCATGCGCCAGATCGAGCGCAAGCTCATCAAGTAGTCTCGCGCGGCTCCCGTCCCAGCAGTAGCGGCAGCGCGGCTTGGATGTAGCCCAGGCCCGAGACCAGGCTGAGCGCAGTGGCCACCAGCAAGGTCGCAACCCCCAAGGTCGTGAGCCAGTCGCCGAATCCGGCGCTCGCCAGCGGACCGCCGGTGGTGGTGTCGTAGGCCAGCATCAGCAGCCCCATCCCCAGCAGGGTTGCGAAGGTCTTGCCCTTGCCCAGCGTGCGCGCCGGCATGACCACGTCGGCGCTGGCTGCCA
>DATEOS010000074.1:0-4764 GCA_035273815.1 Candidatus Limnocylindria bacterium | reverse complement strand
TCCTGCTGCGGGAGGGCCTGATTCGGCTGCTCACCGAGAACGGCCATGAGGTGCTCGCCGCGGTCGGAGACGGCCCCTCGCTGGTGGCGGCGATCGAGGCGCACCGGCCGGATGTGTCGGTGGTCGACGTGCGGATGCCGCCCTCGCACACCGACGAGGGGTTGCGTGCGGCGGTCCAGGCCCGCCATCTGGTACCGGGTTCGCCGATTCTGGTGCTGTCGCAGTATGTCGAGGTCTCCTACGCCGACGACCTGCTGGCCGACGGCGCCGGCGCGATCGGCTACCTGCTCAAAGACCGCGTCGCCGCCGTCGCCGATTTCCTCGACGGGGTGCACCGGGTCGCGTCCGGAGGCACCGTGCTCGACCCGGATGTGGTCGCCCAGTTGCTGGTGCGCCGGCGTCGGGACGATCCTCTGCGCCAACTCACGCTGCGGGAACAGGAAGTGCTGGCATTGATGGCCGAGGGCCGGTCCAACACCAATATCGCGCGTGCCCTGGTCATCACCGATGGTGCGGTGGAAAAGCACATCGGCAGCATCTTCACCAAGCTCGGGCTGCCACCCGACAGTGAACAGCACCGCCGGGTGCTGGCGGTGCTGGCCTATCTGCGTGCCTGACGTATCGGTCAATCCCGTTGTGGAATAGCGGAATTAGCCGCCACGAGGTGCGCGAAGACATGGTCCAGTGAGCCGGCGATGGTCGGTTCGGCACCGTCGGCCCAGCGCCGCCAGGCGAGATCGAGGGCGGCCAGCGCGGCCACGGTGATCGTGCGGGCCGCGTCCGGATCCGTGATCCGCTGCGCCAGAACCGGAGTCAGCGCATCCTCGTGGGCGAAACGCCGCTGGGCCATCCGGGTACGCAGTGAGACGTTGGCATTGATCATCCGGACGCGGGAGCGCTCTCGTTCTGAGTGTTCGTTGAGGTGGGTCAGAGCGCTCTGGAAGGCGCGGAGCAGTAGTTGCCAGGCATTCTCATCCTCGACCGGGGGCAGTCTCTGCAGGTGCGCCGCATAGTCGATGGACGAGGCCTCGATGGCGGCGAGCACGGCGTCTTCCTTGGAGCCGAAGTAGCGGAAGAACGTCGCCCGGGAGATACCGACCTCGCCCGCGGCCTCCTCGACCGTCACCGCGTCGAAGCCCCGTTCGGCGAACAGGATGCTCATCGCCTGGGCGATCTCGGTGCGCAGTGCCAGTCGCGCGCGCTCACGTACGCCTGCGGTCATCGGCCCAGGATAGCCGATTCTGATGCTCGATGTCAGAATCGATACGGCGAATGCAAGTTGATACTCAGTCTCAATCGCCGGTACGGTGGCGAGGTACGCAGGCGAAAGGTGGACGGATGACGGTGGAGACTCGGACGGTCGAGCCGCTGCCCGGTACCCCGACATCTCCGGTACGGGCTGCCCGGGTGGTCGCGCCGCTGGCGTTCGCCGGGATGACCGCGGCCTTCACCCAGACCATCCTCATCCCGATTCAGGGTGAGCTCCCGCAGCTGCTCAACGCCTCCAACGGCGACACCGCCTGGGTCATCACCATCACCCTGCTGGTCGCGGCGATCTGCACACCGATCTCCGGCAAGTTGGGCGATATGTACGGCAAGCGCCGGATCGCCCTCACCCTGCTCGGCGTGCTGATCCTCGGGTCGGTGGTCGCGGCACTGTCGCCGACGGTGGTTCCGCTGATCGTCGGACGCGGACTTCAGGGCATGGGGATGGGCGTCATCCCGCTGGGTATCGCGATCCTGCGGGACGCGTTGCCCGCCGACAAGCTCGGGTCGGCCATCGCACTGGTCAGTGCCACCCTGGGCGTCGGGGGCGCGCTGGGACTTCCGATAAGTGCCTTCGTCACAGAGCATTTCGACTGGCACGTGCTGTTCTGGTTCGCCGCCGCGCTCGCCGCCACCGCGTTCGTCCTGATCGTGACATTGGTGCCGGAGAGCACTTTGCGCGTCGGCGGGCGGGTGGACGGCATCGGCATCGTCGGCCTCGCGATCGGTCTGACCGGCGTGCTGCTGGCGATCTCGCGCGGCAACGACTGGGGCTGGACTTCGCCGCGCACGGTGGGGTCGTTGGTGGGCGGGCTGGCCGTCCTGCTGGTGTGGGGCTGGCTGGAACTGCGCATCCGGGAGCCGCTGGTGGACCTGCGGGTCAGCGCCCGGCGGCCGGTGCTGCTGACCAACCTCGCCTCGATCGCCATGGGCTTCGCCCTGTTCTCCTCCCAGATCGCCTTCCCGCAACTGCTCGAACTGCCCACGGAGGCGGGAGGATTGGGGATGCCGCTGCTGCAGGCGAGCATGCATCTCATGCCCGCGGGACTGGCGATGCTGGCCATGTCGCCGGTGGCGGGCCGGCTCTCGCGGCGGTGGGGACCGAAACCGCTGCTGGTGGCCGGCGCGATGATCATGGCGGCCGGCTACGCCATCGCTGTGCTGATGGATCTGCACGCCGGGCACATCCTGGTCATCAACCTGCTGATCGGCATCGGGATCGGTCTGGGCTACGCCGCCATGCCGACCCTGATCATGCGTGCGGTGCCGGCCTCGGAGACCGGGGCCGCCAATGGGCTCAACACGTTGATGCGGTCGCTGGGGACGGCCACCGCGGCCGCGGTCATCGCCGCGGTGCTCGCCAGGTACTCGACCGATCTGGGCGGCGCCGCCGTGCCGAGTGCCGATGGTTTCCAGGCGGCGTTCCTGTTCGGGCTCGCAGCCGCGGCGCTGTGCACCGCCATCGCGATCTTCATTCCGCGTTCGGCGCCGGCATCGGAGCACCAGGACTGAGTGGTCGCCCGGCCACCGCATCTACCCTGGTGTGATGTTCTTCCTGTTCGGCTTCGGTACCAAGCAGAAACCGCTCGGCGCCGGCCAGGTGCGGACCTGTCCGCGCTGCCACAACACCACCCAGTGGATGCGGTTGCGGCAGTTCAATCAGCTCAGCGTGTTCTTCATCCCGGTCGCGCGCTGGAAACGCCGGCAGTTCGAGGCGTGCAGTATCTGCGGTGCGTCGATCGCCGCCTGAACTTTTCCGGAACAATCCCGCTAATCCGAGGGACCGGCGGTCACCCGCACCGGGATGTTGCCCTGCCGCGGTAGCCCCGTGATCGGTTCGTAGTCGGTATCGGTCGGCACGAGGCGTCCGACGTTACTTCCCCGCGCCAGGACTTCGCCGTCCTCGCTCGGCAGCCCGCCGAACGCATGGTGCATCGCGATCACATCGGGGCGCAGCGTCTCGTCGGCCTCGGCCACGCTCGGGATGCTGTCGTGCGGTGAGGTGACAGTGACCAGGTCTCCGGAGCGCAGGCCGAGCGCGTCCATGGCGTCGGGATGCATGTATGCCGGGTTGTAGGGCTTGCCCCGGTTCAGCGCGGCGAGATTGGTGCCCGAGGAGTTCATGAAATTGCCGTGCCGCCGCGGAATCAGTCGAAACGGAAACGCTGCGTCGGTCTGCCCGGCGGTGACACCCTGGGTCAGCACCTCGGCCAACTCACCGAGCAGGACCGCGTTGCCGACATCGAGACGTGCATCGCAGTCGGCGTCGCGTTCGGCGACCACGTCGTCGACGTCGAAAATCTGCCCGTGGGGGTGGGCGGCGACTTGGTCGAGGGGGATACGCGACGTCGAGCACATCTGCGCGAACAGCTCTTCGGTGGTCAGCGAGGTGTCGCCGTTCATGTTGATCACCACCGGCGGAGATTCCATGAAGCGTCCGCCGCCGCCGCCGAAGAAGTTCACGAACCACAGATCTAGGTTCATACGTTTGGCCAGACCGAGGAAGAACTGCCACTCCTCGGTCAGATCGGAGCCCGCCGGTGGTTCGAGGAGCCGCGGTACGTACTGCCCATATGCGGCGGGAATTCCCGTACCGCTCGTGTAGTACTTGATGAGCTCGCTGCCCATCGTCATCGCGGGGGTCTCCATCTGCATTCTCGGCGCGATCACGTAATCGGCCAGCCGCGAGGTCAGCGACATCTCGGTGTCGAGAGTGACCAGTAGGTCGAGATTTTCCAGGGCGCGCAGCGTCTTTCGTTGGTCCGGCCAGGCTGCCATCGGGTTTCCGCCGATGCAGATCAACGCCTTCACCTGTCCCGGACCCTCCAGCAGGATCTCGTCTGCCAGAGCCGCGGTCGGCATCCCGGCCACGGTGTCGGTGAGGCCGCGCACCCGCAGCCGCTCGCCGTAGCCCCACCCCTCGTAGGGCGGATGGGCCTGTGCTTTCGCGGTGAACGCCGGCATCAGCGTGTTCGGCCGCACCACCCGCTGCCCGGCCCGTTGCCAACGGCCGCAGATGGTGGTCAGACACAGGCACAGGTATTCCAGCAGGCTGCCGTGACCCGCGAAATTCGCGCCGGTGCCGGCGTTGACCATCCCGCGCCGGGTCCCATGTGTCGCGAACAGTCGTGCGGCGGCGATCAACTCAGCGACCGGCACGTCGGCGCGGGCGGCCACGTACTCCGGAGTGAAATCCTGCACCGCTGCGGCCAACTCGTCGAATCCGGTGACGTTCTGGGCCACGAACTCGGTATCGCAGAGCCTCTCGGAGATGACGAAGTTGATGATGCCGGCGACGATGGCCACATCCTCACCGGGACGCGGTTGCAGGTGAATCGCGGCCCGGGCAGCGGTTTGGGAGCGGCGCGGATCGATGACGATCAGCTTCATGCCCCGCCCCAGCGCGTTGCGTAACCCCTGGCCCGGGTTCTGCCCCGGGATGCCAATGGCCTTGGACACCAGCGGATTCGTGCCGATCAGCATCCAGCTGTCGGCCTC
>DATEOS010000073.1:0-2738 GCA_035273815.1 Candidatus Limnocylindria bacterium | reverse complement strand
GGGCACGGTGAGGCCCTTGATCTGCGGCGTGACCACCCATCCGTCGCCATCGGCTCTGCGTGCCAGTCAGCCACGTTCGATCAGGGTGCGGATGACCTCCTCCACGAAGAACGGGTTGCCCTCAGCCTTGCCCACGATCAGGTCGCGGACCGAGGCCGGCAGCGACTCCGCGCCGGACAGCAGCTCCTCGACCAGGCTTACGGCCGATTCCCGTTCCAGCGGCAGCAGCTCCAGGCGTGTCAGGCGGTCGGCGTACTGCTCGGCCACTACCGGCAGCAGCGGCAGTTCGCCCTCGCCACGGCGGAAGACGCCCACGATCGCCAAAGGCACCTCGCGGACGAGTGGTAGCAGGTGCTGGATCAGCTCCAGGGAGCTGTCATCCGCCCAGTGGAGGTCCTCCATTGCCAGGATCGTCGGACGCTGCCTGGCGAGCCGCCGGATCAGGTCCTCCACCAGCGCGAACAGGCGCTCGCGGATGGCTTGCGGGGTCAGGTCCGCGAGGTGGTTCTGCTCGTCGTCTCGCAGGCGCATGCCCAGCATGCTGGCGACCAGCGCATCGGCCTCCATGCCTCCGGGCAGGACCCGATGCAGGCCCTGGCGCAGGCGCGATCGGGCGCGGGCTTCAGAGTCCTCGTCGGTGATGCCGGCGTACCGCCGGCTCAGGTCGGCGAAGGGGCCATACGGCACGCCACTGTTGCCGGAATACGAGCGCCCCTCCAGCCAGCGGACGTCCTTGCCCAGTGACCGATGCCATTCGGCCATCAGCCGCGACTTGCCGATGCCCGCCTCGCCGGCGACGATCACGACCTGGCCGCGACCTTCCCTCAGCTCCTCCGTCACGTGCTGCAGCTGTTCGAACTCCAGCGCGCGGCCGACCATCGCCGCCGCCAGCCCCTGGAGACCGCGCCCCTGGCCCGGGAAGAGCCGCGCGCGCTCCAGCTCGAAGACCGTCACTGGATCGCGCTTGCCCTGCACCTTGATCGGCTTGAGGCGGCGGAAGTCGAAGGCCTCGCGTGCCAGTCGGTAGGTGTTCTCGCTGACCAGAATCTGGCCCGGCTTGGCGGCAACCTGCAGGCGTGAGGCGGTGTTGACGGTGTCGCCGGTGACGGAATAGGCCCCGCCACGGTCCGCCGCGATCTGGCCGGCCACCACCGGCCCGCTGTTGATGCCGATGTGCAGCTCCAGCATCTGGCCCAGGCGGTCGACCCAACGGTCGCTGACGCCTTCCATGCGCTCGCGAATGGCGAGCGCGGTGCGCAGCGCGCGCTCCGCATCGTCTTCGTGGGTGAGGGGCGCGCCGAAGAGCGCCACCACCGCGTCACCCACGAACTTCTCCACGAAGCCTTCATGGGCATACACGACCGATGCGATCTGGTCGAAGAGGTCGTCCTGGAACTCGCGTATCAGCTCCGGGTCGAAGCGCTCGCCCAACGCGGTGAAGCCATGCAGGTCGGCGATGAGCACCGTGATGTTGCGGCGCTCGACCTGGGATCGAGGGCTGGCAGCTGTCCGCCGCGCCTTGTCGGCCAGCTCGGCGGGCACGCGGGCCTGGAGGGCGGAAAGGGCTTCCTCCTCGGTCGTGGCAGCCGGACGCCCCACGGTCGCTTGCGCGTCTTGCGCCAAGAGCAGGTCGAGCTGTGCCTGCAGGACCGATATGGCGGCGTTCACCGCCTCATCACCCACTACGGGCCGCAGCTGGTCCTGTGCCGAGATCGCCGCTTTCAGCTGTGCGATCCGGTCGGCAACGAGCGTCACGTGATGCCTCTCGCGTGATCGGAGTTCCGGTCAGCGTATCGGACCCGCCGGTCGCGAGGCAACAACCCCGGTTGGGGCCCTCCCGCGCCCCCTCTTCCCGACGCAGTTGGGCAGGTGTACGGTGCGGTTAGACGGCTAGTTGCCGAACCCGAGAATCAGGAACATCCCGGCCGCCAGACCCGCCCACATGAGCAGCGCGACGGCGGTGAGAAGCACCCAGGACACGAGGTGCCTTGCCATGGACTCATGGTCTTACCCGGCCGCAGATTACGTGATGGCCCTTTGGTACTGCGGGAGGCCGCGCTCGTGTCAGACAGCGTAACCACGGCTACACAGAGGTGATCCACATGCCAGGACAGGACAGTCATGACTGACGAGGATCTGGTCGAGCTACGCGCGCAGGCAGCGGTTGGTGATCTGGATGCCGTTGCCCAGCTGGTCGAGCTCGCGGGCGAGCGAGGCGACCTTGACGAGCTCCGCCGGCTCGCGGCAGACGGCAACACTGACGCCATGGACTTGCTGGTCGAAGCCGCAGGCGAACGGGAGGACCTCGATGAGCTTCGGCGTCTCGCCGCGAGGGGCAATACGGACGCCGCGGACGTTCTGGCCGAGCTCACGGACGGCGAAGACGAAGAAGCGGACGGCGACGACGAGGATGACATCTCGTCCTGACCGGGTCTGATCAGACGACGGTGATGACGACCTTGCCGCGCGAGCGGCCCTCGTCCACCAGGCGCAGCGCCTCCACCACCTGGTCCAGCGGATAGGTCCGGTCGATCACCGGCCGCAGCTGCCCCGCGGCGATCAGCTCCTTCAGCCGGTTCACGTCAGGCAGGTTGAACGGCTTCCACCACAGCGCGATGCCCGACCACCTGTCGCTGAACAGCGAGATCAGCGGTCCCGCCACCATGGAACCCAGGAACGAGCTCGTTTCGCCGCCTAACGTGACATACACGCCACCGGGGTTCAGCGCCCGCCGCGCC
>DATEOS010000072.1:0-4586 GCA_035273815.1 Candidatus Limnocylindria bacterium | reverse complement strand
TCTCAAGCGAGCCCCCGCCAGCGCGGTGACCGCCATCCTCACCCTTGGCGCGCCGATCACCGCTGCCCTGCAGCTCGTGAGCGCCGGCCAGCTCCCAGCACCGACCATTGCCCTGGGCTACGGGATCAGCCTCCTGTCCGCCCTCGCGCTGGCCTGGTTGGCTGTCCGTGGCCAGTCACGGGCCGCGACTGTCACCCAGCCGGCCGCCCAGGCCTAGGGCAACCGGTGGACCCCCCGACAGGGCTGGAGGCCGAGGGTGCCTCGCGACCAATGATCGGCCCCGCCAGGGTGCCGCGGGTGGCGGGACCGATTCTGTTCAGTCGATACGCTTATCCGCCTAACCGGCTGGGCCTCTGTGGGCCAGCCGATGCGCCAGCCGTGCACGACGCCGCCGCCGCCCGCGCCGATCGCGAGCTCAGAGAGCTGGCACGCGGGTTCGAGGGGGCCTATCCGTACCTGCAGCTCATTGCGCGGGAGAACCGGGTCGACGATCCGCTCAGCCGTGATGTCGTGGAGGCCTACTGGCTGGGAAACGCACTCACCGCACGGGTCGGTGCCCGCGCGCTGCACCACGACGTCGATGAGCGCTTACGCGACCGAGTCGGCCGTCGCGACTGGGCCTAGCTCGAGCTCGCGGTCGGGGGTGGATCGCACCCGGTGCACGCCTTCCATGTCCTGGAGATCTTTCCGCGGGCCGGCCTGATGCGCGGAGGCGAGGGACCCATCCTGGAGACGATGGACGCCTGTCGCATCCGGTGGGGGACCGTGGTATCGGTTGAGCCGGGCCAGCTGGTCGTTGCAGCGCCCCGCCTGGTGATGGTGGACGGACGCCTGCAGATCGGTCGAGCGCAGGTTGAGACGGTCATGGCCTGGAGGAACGACGAGGGGCCGCTGGGCGGCGCGACCGAGGGGGAGACGGTTTCCCTTCACTGGGGCTGGGCCTGCGACCGCCTGGACGCGCGGCAGCTGCAGGGCCTGATGACCTGGACCGCCCGGGCTGTCGACATTGCCAACCGCGCGATCTGAGGCCACCGGCCCCTGCAGGCCCCCCTGCGTGCTACGACGCGGTTACGCTCGTTCGTCGACGCGCGACGAAGACGGCCAGCGCCGTTACCACTGAGGCCAGCGCTCCCAGGATGGCCAGGCTCGTGGCCGGCCCGAACATGACGCGGCCACCGTCTCGGACTTCGATTCGCGGCGTCAGGCCGAAGACGACCATCCCCTGATCCGCGACCTCGATCTCCTGGGCCAGTGCCAGTCCGCTCCCTGCCTGCTGCATGTGGACCGAACCCGCGGAGATGACCGCCTGGGCGCCCGCTTGCCGCAGCTCCGTTGTCCCGCCGGAGATGATCATGCCGGCACCGGCCTGGTGCAGCCGAAGCTCGCGACCCGCAATGGCGCCGCGCACCATGCCACGCTCCACGCTCACCGACTCGCCGGCGATCCCCCCGACCCATGCGTTCGTCAGGGCGACCCTCTCCGCCCGCACCACGCCGGCCACCGACAGGAATCCGTGCGCGGCCTGTTCGATCGGCTCAACGGTACCCAGAACCTGCTCAATCGGATCAGGCTTCTCGGCGGGCCCACCGTTGCCAGCCACGCGGCTCTCGACCTTGGTTGTCATGAGGAACTCCTTCCGGCGCATGGACGGCTATAGCGTGCCCACGCGCCAGGAACATGGTGCCGGTCGAGGTCGGCAGCGGCTAGGGCCGTCTGCACCGGGTTGGACGGTCCGCTGGTCACCTTTCTGGGCGATATGGTCGGTAGACCGGATCCCACATGGCCGCATCGACGGCCGGCTCGATCTCGCCGTCCTCCAGGACCCGACCGACGCCAGAGTCGCGCGCCTCTCGCACCACGACGCACGCGATCGCGCGGGCCAGTCTCGGCAGGTCGGCGATCGGTGGATAGATGACACCGGCCGCCAGGCGCTCGGCCGACACGGAGGCTGCGAGGGTCTGGGCGGCCGCGACAAGCATGGCGTCTGTCACCTCCCGAGCCTCCGCGACGATCGCGCCGAGGCCCAGGCCAGGAAAGACGAAGGCGTTATTGCCCTGGCCAACGGCTCGAAGGTGGCCGTCGACTTCGACTGGGTCGAACGGGCTGCCGGTGGCCACGATGGCGCGCCCCTCGGTCCAGGCGTATACCTCGGCCGGCGTGACCTCGCAGGCGGTGATCGGGTTCGACAGCGCCAGCACCACCGGCCGCGCACTTACGCGGCCGAGCGCCCGGATGGTGGCTTCGTCGAATCGGCCCCGCACGGCCGTGGTGCCGATCAGGACCTGCGGTCGCCAGGCGTCGATGACGTCGGCGAGCTGCACGCCGCTTCCGGCCGCCAACAGCGCGGCAGGCACGGATGCCGGTTCTGCCGCGCACTCAGCCTTTTCGCGGCTCAGGTCGTTGCGGCCGCGGTGGACGATTCCACCCTGATCCAGCAACAGCACGGCCCTGCGCGGATCCACATCCTCTGCCGCCAGGGCGTGGCCCAACAATCGCCAGATCCCAATGCCGGCCGCTCCAGCGCCGACGATGAGGAAGCGCAGGCCGGAGAAAGGCACGCCAATGATCCCGGACGCTGCCTGGACGCCGGCCAACACCGTTGCGCCAGTCCCCTGGATATCGTCGTTGAAGCTCGGCAGGCGGTGGCGGTAGCGGGCCAGCAAGCGGTGTGCGTTCGGCCCCTTGAAGTCCTCCCACTGGACGACTGCGCGCGGGAAGGTGCCGGCCATCGCTTCCACGAACCGCTCGACGAACTGGTCGTAGGCGGCGTCGCGCAGGCGTGGCGCCCGGTACCCCACGTACAGCGGATCGTCCAGCAGCTCTTGGTTGTCGGTCCCGACGTCGAGCGAGATCGGCAGGGTGACGGCCGGATGCACGCCGGCTGCCGAAATGTAGATCGCCAGCTTGCCGACCGGAATGCCCATCCCCCCTGCGCCCTGGTCGCCCAGCCCAAGAATTCGCTCGTTGTCGGTCACCACCACCAGTCGGACATCCCCGTCGTTGGCGTGGCGCAGGAGCTGCGGCAGACGATTGATGTCATCGGGGGTCAGCCACAGGCCGCGCGGACGACGAAGGATGTGGCTGAACGATTGGCAGGCGAGGCCGACCGTCGGCGTATAGACGATTGGCATCAGCTCCTCCAGGTTGTCGCGCAGCAAGCGGTAGAACAGCGTCTCGTTGCGATCCTGGAGTGCGGCCAGCCCGATGTACCGCTCGAGGTCATCAGCCTTGCGTCGGACATGCTCGAGCTCGAGGCTGGCCTGCTCGGCAAGCGTGAGCGTCCCCGCAGGCAGGAGCCCGCGCAGCCCGAACGCGTCGCGCTCGTCGTGGGTGAACGCCGTGTCCTTGTTCAACAGCCGGTCGGCCAGGAGCGCCTGGCCGCGCGATCGGACAGGCTGTGCCTGGGGCATGGATGAGATCGGGGTCAGCATTCGCGCCACATGCGGACCGGGGGGCCGGCGTGCCAATCGGGGCGGTCGTCACAGCTGGTCGTGTTCACGCCCGGAGCATCGACCTAGGCGCGTGTGCGCAGGAGTGCCGGATTGCCCGTAATCGGTAGGCCGAAGGAACCTCCCACCCTCCGTCCCAACAGGGCTGTAGGCGGAAACCAGCCCGAGGCAGAGCCGAGCTTCTGCCCAAAGGGAGCCATCCGTCATGCGATTCGGCGCCCTTCGGCCCTTTTGGGCGGGCCTGCCTCGACCGAGGATGTGCTCAGGGGCCCGATGTGCGTGGGCCCGACCATATGACGAGGAAGGTGACACGGTGGCCATCGACACGTTCGGTCCGACAATCGAGCCGATCCCGAGGCCGCGACGAGGGCCGGCCGGCTGGATCGCCATCGCCGCGCTGATCCTGCTTGGGATCGGTGCCACGGCAGGCGGAATCGCCCTGGTATGGAAGCCGGATGGCAGCGTGATGCACATGCCGCTCGCGTACCTGGACGATAGTCCCTTCTCCGACTACCTCATCCCTGGCCTGATCCTGGGAGGGCTGTTCGGCATCGGGTCGCTGGTGGTCGCGGCGCTCGGCCTGATGCGGCTGCGCATCGCCCCATTCCTGGCCTTCGTGATCGGCTGCGGTCAGATGATCTGGATCGCGGTGCAGCTGACGATCATCGACGAGCTCAGCTTCCTGCACCCCACGATGTTCGGGGTTGGGCTCCTGATCGCGATCGCCTCGGTGGTCTGGGCCTGGCCTTTGCTTCGCGCGATCGTCGTCGACTGGCGCGCAGCGACCGAGCTGGCCACCGCCGCCTGAGGGGGCCGATGGAACTGAGAAGCGTGGAAGGAGGTGGCACGTTGAGGGCGCTCGTGACGGTGTCGTCCAAACACGGCGGCACGGAAGGGATCGGCCGCGCCATTGCGGAGGTCTTGGAATCGGCCGGAATTGACGTACACCTGATCCCACCGGCGGGAGTCGGCTCGCTGGACGAGTACGACGTAGTTGTCGTCGGCAGCGCGTTGTATATGGGCCGCTGGATGGCCCCGGCGCGGGACTTCGTCCAGGGCCACGCCGACGCACTGCGCCGCCGGCCAGTGTGGTTGTTTGCCAGTGGGCCGGTGACCGGTAAAGCCGAAGATCCCTAC
>DATEOS010000071.1:0-4269 GCA_035273815.1 Candidatus Limnocylindria bacterium | reverse complement strand
GCCGGAGGCCGCCGAGGCACCCGCCTGACCGATCCTTCCCGGACCGATGCGATAGGCGCCGGTGGCCGTGCGGCCCCGGCGCATCGGTCTCCCCGGATGACGCTAGAAGGGCTTCACCACCATCAGCCAGATGATGACGGCCAGGCCGACGCCGCCCACCGCTGCCAGCGCGAATGGCCGGCTCGACGAGAGCAGTGCCTCCAGCTCCGGACCGCTCAGCGGCTCGGGCGGCGGCGCGTCTTTCGGGTCGTTGTAGGCCTTGGTCCCGACCGCGCGCCGAACGTTGGCGTAGTGCTGCGAGCCCATCGGGTACATGGCGCCGATGATCAGCACCAGCACCCCGATCGCGAGCCAGATCCAGAGTGATCCCCACCAGTCGCCCACGAAGCCGGCGGTGACCCCGCCGATCAGCAGAACGAGCAGCGAGACATACATCAGCCCCAGGCTGGTGCCGGACATGTCGAGCAGGGCAGCCACGCGCGCAGGGTCGCGTTCGCTGCGGATTCGGAAGGCGGCGAACCCCGACGCACCGTGAGCGAAGACGAAGCCGAACGCACCCAGCACGTGCAGCAGGACGATCCAGGGATACCAGTCCATGGGCGGGCCTCCTCTCAGGGCTGTGGTGCAGCGGCAACCGACTCGTCCACCGGCGCTGCCGAAACCTTGTCCACGCGGACCAGCGCCAGCGCCCGGCGCGCCACCGCGACTCCCAGGCCCAGCACGATGAAGGCATTGATCGGGTGGAGGGCGGCTACCCACGGGATGTTGCCCCTGCCCGCTGCGGCGGATGGCAGCAGGGTCTGCACGAAGGTGAGGACGAGCAGGATCGCGCACATCACGATCGTCCGACGGCCGGCACGCGCCGGCCAGGCCAGGAGCAGCGGCACGATCGGCGCCAGCGACAGGGTGTAGCCGAAGTCGATGTGCGTCTGCATCCCGCCCCCACCCAGGCCGGGCAGCCCGAGACCGGCCAGGAAGATCTGCGCCACGATGCCGACCACGAACAGGACGGCCGAGGCAGCGAACAGGTAGCGCCAGATCGACATCGGATCAGCCTCCGACTGCGGCAGGGTTCGGTTCCCATGGGACCGGACAGCGCGGGCTCAAGCGCAGTGTACGCAGCGGGGCAAGGTGCCCAGCCGGGCATCGGTCCCTAGGCGGGCTCCCAGTGGAAGTCTCCGGTGAACAGGCCGTCGACGATGCCGATCTGGTAGGCGAGGTAGATGCCGAAGGCCAGCGACAGGACGCCGGAGCCAATCGTCAGCCAGCGGTTGATGCGTTCCGACCGGGCGCGGGAGACCAGGAACGGCAGGCCGATGAGGGTGGTGAGGATGGCCATCCCCGCGGCCACCCCGCCGCAGAAGATGACGAGGTACCAGAGCGCTGAGCTGGTGTCCTCGATGGTGGCCAGCACCAGCAGCGCCACCGCCGCGCTGCCGGCGAGGCCGTGCACCAGGCCCACCACGACCGGCCGCGTCAGCTGGTACCAACCGAAGGTGGCCAGCAATCCGGGGTCGCTGCCGTGGCCATGCAGGTGGGCATGACCGTGGGCGTGCACATCGTCGTCGCCGTGCGCGTGCCGGTGGGCATGCTCGTGGCCATGCATCGGAGCCGGCGGGGTGAGGCGTTCGGTGATGCGCCGCTGCACGCCGGTCAGGTTCAGGATGCCCAGCACGATCAGCATGATCGCCACCGCGAACTCCATGGCCAGCCCGACCGGCGGGGGAATGACCACGTTGAAGGCGATGATCAGGATCCCGACCGCGAGGACCGTGATGGAGTGGCCCAGGCCCCACAGGCCACCGATCAGCGTGCTGTGCACGAATTTCCGGCTGCGGGACAGGATGGTCGTGACCGCGATCACGTGATCCGCATCGGTGGCGTGGCGCATGCCGAGCACGAAGCCGAAGCCGGCGAGGGCAAGGAGCTCAGTCATTGGTCCTCAGTGTACGGGCCACGGTTCTCTATTGCAAGGAATTGCAGTAGCGAGATCTTCCGTATACTGAACGGACGATGAACCCATCCGCATCACTGCCCGAGCCGTGGTCCGGGGTTCGCGATCAGCTCCATGAGCGTGGCATGCGCTGGACTCCGCAGCGCCGCACGGTGATCGAGGTGCTGGCCGCCAGCAGTGGTCACGTCTCCAGCGCCGAGCTGATCGAGCGCTGCCGGGCGCGAGACCCGCAGACCATTCCATCCACGGTGTACCGCACCCTCGACGCCCTGGAGCAGCTGGGCCTGGTCCGTCACGGCCACGGAGCCGATGGTCGCGAGGAGTTCCACGTTGGCCCCGATACCGAGCACGGGCACCTGTATTGCGCCGACTGCGGGGCTCGCTCCGAGATCCGGGCGGCCGAGGCCGATGCGCTCGTCACGGCGTTCCGCGCCGCCGACGGCTTCGAAGTCGACCTGGCGCACGTGACGGTGGTCGGGCGCTGCGCCTCATGCGCCGCGCGTCACGCGGCAGGATGAGCCACACCCTGCTCGGCCTGCCGTCGGTCGACCCTGCCGCCCTGGCGGCCGGCGACGCCGATGCGGTCGTCCTGGGCGTCCCCTTTGGCGTGCCGTATCCGACTCCCGGCCCGGCGGCAGGCTGCGCGGAAGCGCCGACCGCGATCCGCGCCCGCTCGCAGCACCTCGCCCGGTTCGCGGCCCATCACGACTTCGACCTGGATGGACCCATGCTCCCGCCCGGCTCCTCCTACCGCGTGGCCGATGCCGGTGATGTCCCCGGCTCGGCGGAGGATGGCGCGGGCAACGCAGCAGCCACCGAGGCGGTCGTCCGGCAACTGCTCGGCGTTGGGGCGGTCCCGCTGCTGCTGGGCGGCGACGACTCGGTGCCCATTCCCTTGCTCCGCGGCTACGCCGACCACGGGCCGATCACCGTGGTCCAGGTCGATGCCCACCTGGACTTCCGCGACGAGCGAGCGGGCGTGCGCGACGGCTATTCGTCTGCCATGCGACGAGCGTCCGAGATGGGCCATGTCCAGCGCATCGTGCAGGTCGGCCTGCGCGGCGTGGGCAGCGCGCGGCCCTCCGACGTGGCCGACGCCCGCGCGGCGGGCAACCTGCTGGTCACTGCTCGTGAGCTCGACGAGCGCGGCGTGCCGTGGCTGCTTGGGCAGCTGCCGGCCGATGCATCGGTGGTGGTCTGCTTCGACCTGGACGGGCTGGACCCGTCGGTGGCGCCGGCGGTGAGCGGCACCGCACCGGGTGGGCTGAGCTACGGCCAGGCCGCCTCGCTGCTGCTGGGGCTGAGCGCTCGCACCCGGGTGGCGGGGGCCGTCTTCACGGAGATGGTTCCCGCGCTCGACGTCAATGACCTGACCGCGCTGGTGGTGGTGCGCCTGCTCAGTGTCCTGATTGGAGGCCTGGCGCGGCGCAGCATCGGTTCATGACACCTTCTGGCAGGAATCGATCTATGCTCTGGACCGATGCGAGCCTCCCGCCTGGTCACCCTGCTGCTCCTGCTGCAGACCCGCGGCCGCATGACCGCCGCCGAGCTTGCGCGTGAGCTTGAGGTCTCAGAGCGGACCGTCCATCGCGACGTCGAGGCGCTCAGCGAGGCCGGCGTCCCGGTCTACGCGGAGCGCGGCCCGCACGGCGGCGTGCAGCTGGTGGAGGGCTACCGCACCCGGCTGACCGGCATGACCGCCGACGAGGCTGAGGCGCTGTTCCTGTCGGGCCTGCCCGGCCCGGCGGCCGAGCTGGGGTTGGGCACGGTCATGACCGCCGCCCAGCTGAAGGTGATGGCAGCCCTGCCGGGGGAGCTGCGCGCCCGCGCCGGGCGGCTGGTGGAGCGCTTCTACCTTGATGCCGCCGGCTGGTTCCACGGGGCGGAGCAAGTGCCGCATCTCAGCACCCTGGCCGAGGCGGTGTGGGAGTCGCGGCGCGTGACGATCACCTATCAACGCGGCGACTCCGGTGTGGAGCGCGTGCTGGAGCCGCTGGGCCTGGTGCTCAAGGCCGGCACGTGGTACGTGGTCGCCGCCTACGAGGATCAGCTGCGGACCTTTCGAGTCTCGCGGGTGGTCGACGCGCAGGCGTCCGACGAGCGCTTCAGCCGCCCGGATGACTTCGACCTGGGCGCCTACTGGACCGAGTCGAGCGCCGCCTACGAGCGGGAGATTCCGCGGCTCACTCTGCGGATCCGCGTGGCGCCGCATCGGGTTCCGGGGCTTGGCGACTACGTCGGCGGCCGGGCCGCCGCCAGGGCCACCTTCCTCGATGAGCCGGATCCCGACGGCTGGACCCACCTCGAGCTGAGCA
>DATEOS010000070.1:0-5744 GCA_035273815.1 Candidatus Limnocylindria bacterium | reverse complement strand
GGCCCTCCAGGAACTGGGGATGCGCCGCTTTCCTCTCGTCTTCGGCGCGATGCGCGGCAAGCAGGTGCCGGCCATGCTGCGCTCGTTGGCCGCGCTGGAGCCGATCGCGGTTTTCACGGCGGTTGACGATCCAGGCGCACGAGCGCCACGCGCGCTGCTCGAGACCTGGCAGGCAGCGGGCGGGACTGGCGGGCGCGCCATGGCCGATCCCAGGCAGGCGCTGGAGCAGGCTGCCGGGCTGCGCGCCTCGCCGGACCAGCCGGTGGTGGTGGCCGGCTCCCTCTACCTGGTCGGCGCGGTGCGTGCCATGCTGGCGGGCGAGGAGGCCGCGGCATGATCGAGCTGCGCTGGGGCGAGCGCACCTACGTGATGGGGATCATCAACATCACGCCCGACTCCTTCAGCGGCGACGGGCTGGCGCCCGCCGGCCGTGACCTCGACGAGGTCGTGAGCGCGGCGGTGCGGCAGGCACGGGGGTTCGTGGAGGCCGGCGTCGACATCCTGGACGTGGGGGCCGAGTCATCGCGGCCCGCGCACTCGTACGGCGAGCATCCGCCGGTATCCGCCCAGCAGGAGGCAGCCGTCGCCGGGCCGACCGTGTCCGCGCTCACCCGCGAGTTCGGCGACCGGGCGCTGGTCAGCATCGACACCATCAAGGGTGAGGTCGCCCGCCAGGCGCTGGCCGCCGGCGCGACCATCGTCAACGACGTCTGGGCCGGGCGAAACGACCCCACCACCATGACGGCGGCCGCAGACGCCGGCGCGCACCTGGTGCTGATGCACAACAAGGCGGTGGCGGAATACTCCGACGGCGTATTCGACGAGGTGGTGGCCTGGCTGACCGACGCCATCAATGACGCCCTCGGCTGCGGCGTGCCTCGCGAGCACCTGATCGTCGACCCGGGCATCGGCTTCGGCAAGACGCCCGATCATTCCATCGAGCTCCTCCATCGGCTCGGCGAGCTGAAGGGCGCGCTGGGTGGGCTGCCGATGCTGGTGGGCACCAGCCGCAAGCGGTTCATCGGCGAGCTGCTGGGGGGCGCTCCTCCGGATGGCCGGCTGGAAGGGACGGCCGCCACCGTCGCGCTGGCGATCGCCGAAGGCGCGGACATGGTGCGGGTGCACGACGTCGAGTCGATCATGCGCACCGTCCGTGTGGCCGATGGCATCGTGCGGTGGCGCCGGTGAGCGACCGGATCACGTTGCGCGGCATGCGCTTCATGGGCCGCCACGGGGTCAACCCCGAGGAGCAGGCGACGGCCCAGCCGTTCGAGGTCGACCTGATCCTGCGCACGGACCTCTCGAAGCCGGCCGCCACCGACGACCTGGCTGACACGATCGACTACTCGGCCGCCTTCACGGTCGTGGCCAGGACCGTCGAGGATCGCAGTTACCGCCTGATCGAGCGGCTGGCCGGCGCCATCGCGGAGGCCGTCCTGGCCGCCTTCCCGGTGGACGACGTGGAGGTCCGCGTGCGCAAGCCAAAGGCCCCCTTGGCGGGGGCCTTCGACACGGTGGAGGCTCGCCTGCGCCGCCGGCGCTAGGTCAGGGTTGCTCCGGCAGCGTCCCCAACGTGACGGTGACGTCCATCTGGCTACCGTCGCGCATCACGGTCAGCGTGATCTGGTCGCCGGGCTGGTGCGGCAGGATGTGGTCGGCCAGATCCCTGTCGGCATCCACCTTGTCGCCGTCCACGGCGGTGATCACGTCGCCCGCCTGGAGCCCTGCGTCTGCGGCGGGGCTGTCCGGAAAGACGGCCGGTCGGTCATTGCTGGAGTCGATGAGGACTCCGTAGTCCACCGACAGGTTGCGCTCGTCGGCCAGCTGCTTCGTGACCGGCTGGTAGTAGACGCCAATCCACGGGCGTGACAGCTCTTCGCCGTTCACCGCCTGCTGCATGATCGGCTTGGCGACGTCGATGGGGATGGCGAAGCCGATCCCCTGCGCCTCCTGGCTGACCGCCGTGTTGACGCCAATGACCTGGCCGCCCGAATCGAGCAGCGGGCCGCCCGAGTTGCCCGGGTTGATGGCCGCATCGGTCTGGATCAGGTTGTTCAGCTGCTCAGAGTTGGCGCTGGCCGAGTCGCCGGCCACGATCTGTCGGCCCAGGCCGGAGATCACGCCGGTCGTCACCGTGTTCTCGAATTCGCCCAGCGGGTTGCCGATGGCGATCGCCAGCTGTCCTTGCGTCAGCTCGGAGCTGGAGCCGATGGAGACCGTTGGCAGGCCGCTGGCGTCCACCTTGATGATGGCCAGGTCGGTCAGCGGGTCGATGCCGTACAGGCTCGCCGGCAGCTCCTGGCTGTCGCTGAGGAGGACGGTTATCTGGGTGGCGCCGTCGACCACATGCTTGTTGGTCAGGATCCAGCCGTCGGAGTTGTAGATGAAGCCGGTGCCGATGCCGCCGCCGGTGGCGGTCTGAGACTGGATCTTGACGACCGCCGGCATGGCGTCGTTTACGGCGTTGATCACCGCCGACGACTCGTCGATATGCACCTGCGAGACGTTGGTGCCGACCGGCGTCTGGGTGGTCGGCGTGCCGCTCTCGTCGGCCAGCAGGGTGGTCACCGCGGCGGCCGACAGCGAGCCGGAGATGATGCCGGCCACGACGGCCAGCGCCACGACGCCGCCACCGGCCAGGCGCCGGCGCTCCGTGGGCCGCGGCGGCGCGGAGGAGACCGGCGGGTGCGTCGACCATGGCGGGACGGGCTGGGATGGACTGTACGGCGGGGGCGCGGCCTGCGTCGGCGGCGGTCCGAACCGTCGCACCTCGACCTGCTCGGTCGCCTCATCGCCCGTTCGCGGAGTGGGAGGATTCTCTTCGGTCATGTGCTTGGCATCTCTCGTGGCTACACGGGCGGAAGGCAACCATCGTGATCCCACACGATTGCGCCAAGCGGCAGGCGTACGTGAAGTTTCATGAACCTTCGGCGGCCGCCGCTGCCTCGGATCGGGGCAGGTCGACCGTGAAGACTGAGCCCTGCCCGAGCGCGCTGGCGGCCTCGATCCGCCCGTCGTGCATGTCCACGATCGAGCGAGCGATGGCCAGTCCCAGGCCGCTGCCGGAGGCGCGGGCGTCTCCCACGTTCGTGCCGCGGAAGAAGCGGTCGAACACGAGCGGCAGCTCCGCTTCCGGGATGCCCGGGCCTGAGTCGCGCACCTCCAGCCGGCCGCCACCGGCCGTCTCCGACAGCGCCACCACGACCTCGCCGCCACGCTTGGTGAACTTGAGGGCGTTGCCGAGGAGGTTGTTGAGGAGCTGGACGATCCGCTCGCGGTCGAAGCGGAGCATGACCGGGCTGGTCGGCACTTCGCTGACCAGCGAGATGCCGCGCCCCTCCGCCAGCTCCGAATGCGCCTCGACCACCGCCCGCACCGGGTCGCGCAGGTCACCCCAGCGCATGTCCAGCGGGAAGATGCCGGCATCGATGCGCGACAGATCGAGCAGGTTGGTGCTCATCCACTCCAGGCGGTTGATCTGCTCGGTCGACCTGTAAAGGAACTCGCGGCGCTGCGCCTCGTCCACCTGCCCGTCGCGCTGCAGCTCGGTGAAGGTGCGAAGCGCGGCGATGGGAGTCCGCAGCTCATGGCTCACGTCGGCCACGAACTCGCGCAGCCGATCGCGGTCCGCCTCGAGCATGCGGACCGATTCGCTCAGGCGATCGGCCATGACGTTGAACTGCTGCCCCAGCTCGTCCACCTCCACGACCCCGAAGCGCGGCGAGCGCTCGTCCAGCTCGCCGTGTGCGAGCCGGCCTGACACGCGGCGCAGGCGCGCCAGTGGGCCGGTCAGCCGCCGGGCCACCACCGCCCCCACGATCAGCGCCACCGCCAGCGCCGCCAGGCCCGCGCCGACCAGGGTGCCGCTGACGCGCCGCAGCGTGGCCACCCGGTTCGTGTACGGCTCCGAGATGGTGATTTTGACTCTCATCACACCCTGGCCCGGGATGGGGATCGGGGCCGAGCGGGCGGACTCCTCCGGCACCTGGGAGTCAGGTTGGAGGCCGTCTGCCCGAAGCTTCGTATCCGTCTCGGAGGATGGGACCGCGCTGGCCGCCAGCGAACCGTCCGGGTTGATGATCTGGACTTTTGCCTGCGCCAGCTCATCAGCCGCGAGCTGCGCCACCGGCTGAAAGACCTGCGTATTGCGGAGTTCAGTGGTGGCCATGAATTGGGGTGTCTGCTGCAGCACCTGCTGGACCCGCTCGCCCAGCAGTAGGGCGGTGGATAGGGCCGCGGTCTGCGAGCTGCGCGCCGCCTGGTCCAGGAAGTAGCCGGGCAGGATCTGGGACAGAGCCACCCCCGAGACCAGGAGGGCCACCGCGGCAGTGCTGGCCAGGGCAATGACCAGCCGCACGTTCAGCCGCTGGAACCAGCCGCGCATGGTGGCGAATCGACCCGACGCCGGCTCAGTCCTCGCTGAATGCATAGCCCACGCCCCTCACCGTCTTGATGTATCGCGGCTGGGCGGGATCTGGCTCGATCTTGTCGCGAATGTGGCTGATGTGCACGTTGATGGTCCGCTCATCGGCCTCGATGGCCTCGTAGTCGCGGACCAGCTCCAACAGCTGTGAGCGGGTGTAGACCCTCCCCGGCCGGCTGGCCATGTGGCGCAGCAGGTCGAACTCCGTGGTGGTCAGTCCGATGCGCTCGCCGTCGCGCGTGACGCGGCGCCGTTCCAGGTCGATCACCAGGTCGCCGCGGCGCAGCGTGCGGCCGGTCTGCGTGTCGGCCAGCTCGCCGTAGGCGCGGCGCAGGAGCGCCTTCACCCGGCTCACCAGCTCGCGCACGCTGAACGGCTTGACCAGGTAGTCATCGGCGCCGATCTCCAGGCCGACCACCTTGTCGACCTCGTCGGCACGCGCCGTCAGGAACAGGATGGGCGCCCTGGTCTCGCGTCGAAGCTGGCGGCACACCTCGAAGCCGTCCATGCCCGGCAGCCTGACGTCGAGCAGCACCAGGTCGGGCGCGATGTCGGACAGGCGGGAGATGGCCTCTTCGCCGGTGGGGACGACCACGACGTCGTACGCTTCGCGCTCCAAGGCGACCTGGACCCCGCGGGCAACCGCAGGCTCGTCCTCCACGATCATGATGGTGCCGGCCATTCGGCCGCTGATCATAGCCCGATGCGTCCGGCTGCCTCAGGTGGCTGCCTTGCCGCCGAGCAGACCGGCTGGTAGGATTCGCCCTCGCACCTGGCGCACCATCCGTCGTCCGCCATGCCCGGACGCTCATCCGAGGACTCGATTCGCACCCATGGAAATGCAGATCAGCGTCGATCCGCGCACCGTGACCGGCAAGCACACCAAGCGGCTTCGTGCCGCGGGCATCGTGCCGGGCGTGGTCTTCGGCAAGAAGGCCGGATCAGTCGCTGTCCAGCTCGATGCCAAGGCCCTCGACCAGCTGTACCGCGAGGCGGGACGCACCTCCATCGTCAGGGTCTCGGTCGATGGCGGCGACACGACCAGCGTCGTGATCAAGTCCATCCAGCGCCATCCGCTCACCGGCCGCGCGCTGCACGTCGACTTCTTCGCGCCGGACCTGACCCTGGAGATGACGGTGGAGATACCGCTCGTCTTCGTCGGTGAGCCGCCCGCGATTGAGGCCACCGGAGGCTTCCTGCTCACCTCGCTGCAGAATCTGCGGGTCAAGGCGCTGCCCTCCGATCTCCCCCATGAGCTGACCGTCGACCTCACCCCGCTGGTCGACCTGGAGTCCGCCATCCACGTCAGCGACATCCCGGT
>DATEOS010000069.1:0-5303 GCA_035273815.1 Candidatus Limnocylindria bacterium | reverse complement strand
GTGGGTGCGCTCGACACGACGTTCGCCGTGATCGAGGACGTCCTGGACCGCTGGACCCCGGACATGCTGGCCACCGAGGTGCGTCGCGAATACGGCGGCACGGCGCAGACTCACAGTCTTGGCTCGATCCTGCAGCGCATGTTCAGCCACGAGGCGTACCACTGCGGTGAGCTGTCGCAGACGCTGGGGATCCACGGCCTGCCGCAGATCGACCTGTGGGCCTCGGCATAGGAAAGTCGATGCGCATCACGGCGCGTCGATGCGACGGGCGGCTGACCTCGGTCATCCCCGCCGACTCGTAGATGCTGCGGCTGCCGACCAGCATCTCTCCCCAGGCGATCTCCTCGCCCGGCTGGACGAGCATTGGGTAGGCCTCCAGCGCCCTGGCGCCACGGCGGCGCGCGAAGTCGACTGCAGCCCTGGCCAGCGCATGGCTGATTCCGCGGCGCCGGTATCCGACACGCGCGAAGACGCACGTGATGGCCCAGATGCTCGCATCGGTCTTGTCTTCGTGACGACCCTCCCATGGCGTGCGAAAGACCCGCAGCAGGCCGGTGTATGCCGTGCGCGGCTCGACGGCGCACCAGCCCACGGGCACGCCATTGAGGTAGGCGATCAGTCCTGAGGTGGTGGCGGCATCCGGGTGGCCGCAGTTCGTCTGGATGCGCAGGCGGAAAGCCCGTTCCTCGACGGGGAAGGAGCTGAAAGACTCCTTGTACGCCAGCTTGAAGCGCTGGCACTGACAGCCAGCGGCAGAGCCCCGCGCCCCAAAGACCGCCTGAAGGTCCTCCCAGCTGGCCTCATTCGCGGGGACGATATGAAAACCGGTGGTCACGCAGCGACGCCTGTGACGGCTGGCTGCGGGCGTCCCGCCCAGCGCATGACGCGCAGGGCGCGGAGCGTGATCCATCGGCTCGGCTGGTCCTCGATCTCACCGAAGTCCACGAGCGAGGCCTCGTGATAAGCGTGATCCATCAGCCAGCGCCCGTCATCGGTCCGCTTTGACTCCACGATGTCGAGCGCCTCAGCCATGCGCTCATCTGCATCGGGCCGCGCGGCGCGGTAATAGTCCAGCACCCGCACCACATCGTAGAACCAGCCGTTCGGAAAGCCGGGGTACAGCCAGCGCCTCTGCGGAACCTCGCCATCCGATAGGCGGTGCAGCAGCTGCCGGTCGAGCAGGTACTCCTCGCCCCGGATGCGCGCGGCCGTGACGGCGCCGTTTTCCCCCGTCGAGCGCTCGTACTCGAGCAGACCTTCGAGGACGTTGAGGGTCGTGTCGAATGAGCCGCGGACCGATCCGTTTTCCTGCTCGCAGTTCCACCCGCCATCGGCCATCTGCTCGGTCAGGAGCCGGTCGACGATGCCGCGCACGTCCTGCCCGAAGTAGGCGCCGATCGCCACCGTCCGGCCGTTGATGCACGGCTCCACCTCGCCCTCCCAGAACCGCAGGTTCGGGTCGTAGTCCCAGCGGGCAGCCTCGTGGACCGGTCCGAGCGCGCGTTGCACCTCCGGGGCGCTGGGATCCGGGCCGAAGAGGTACAGCAGGTGCAGCGTGTCGAAGGTGCCGATCCAACGTGGGGCAAAGGTGCCGCCGCTCCATCGGCCATCGGGGTCCTGCGCCGCCAGGATGGCGGCGCCCCAGCCGTGGGTCGCTACCCTCGCGCGTTCGGCCGCCACCTCCTCGGCAGGGGCATCGAGCAGGTCGCGCATCACCTGCCAGCGAATGGCAGGATCGGAGTCGAGCAGCCAGTCAACGACCGTCAAATCGGATCCTCCTGGGAACATGGTTGCGGCGATTCCTGACATCCTTTGGCAGGAACCTTGTCGCAGCATCGATGCCTGATCAGGCTACGGTAGACGGCATGCCGCAAACCATTCGCTCCGCCTACCCGAACTGGCCGATGGTCAACGCGCGACTCCGCTCGGCAGTGGAGAGCCTGACCGATGACCAGCTGCTCCTCAAGCCCGCGCCGGATCGCTGGCCTATGTGGGCGACCGTTGGGCACCTCGCCTGCCAGCGGGTCTTCGGCCTCTGTGACTTCGCCGGCGAGCCAGGGGCCGGCACCACGCCGTTTCCGAATGCCGCCTGGAACTGCCCCGGTGACGACGACCTGGAGAACGTGCTCGGCAGCGGCCAGCTGGTGATGGCGCTCGACTCGACTTTCGCGATCATCGAGAGCGTGCTGGACAGCTGGACGCTCAGTTCGCTCGACGAGGTGCTGCGCCGGCCTGAGTGGGACGACTCCTGGGTCCGCTCGCGTGGCGAGCTCATGCAACGGACCTATGCCCATGACGTGTGGCACTGCGCCGAGCTGAACGACACGCTCGGCCGCTATGGGCTGCCGCCGATCGACATCTGGGAATGAGCAAGGAAAGACAATGACCACGCAAACCACGCAACTGACAGCATCCGCCTTCGAGAAGACCGATGGGCTACAGGACTGGCGGGTGATCTCCGAGGGTGGCTGCATCTATTTCCGAACCGCCTCCTTCGCCGACAGCGCGCGCCTCGTGCAGGTCATCGCTGAGCTGCCGGAGATCGGGGACCATCCGCCGGCGATCGATATCCGCGCCGGTGGCGTCACTGTCCGCACGATCAGCGTCTCGGCTGACTACATGGGCATGACCACTGCCGACGTGGCCCTGGCGCAGCGCATCTCGGCACTCGGTCGCGAACTGGGCCTGACTGCCGATCCAGCCCGCATCCAGGCACTGCTGGTCATTCCCGGTGCGCCGGATATCAAGGCGGTGATGCCCTTCTGGCAGGCGGTGCTGGGCTACCAGCCGCGCATCGACAGCCCGGCCGAGGACCTGGTGGATCCGCTCGATCGGGGCGCCCCGTTCTGGTTCGAGACGATGCAGGAACCGCGGTCGGATCGCGGCGGCGGCGACGTCCACATCTCGGTCTGGGTGCCGCACGACCAGGCGGAGGCGCGTGTCGCGGCCGCGCTGGCCGCCGGCGGCCACATGGTGCGCGACGACTACGCGCCCGCGTGGTGGACACTGGCCGATACCGCCGGCAACGAGGTCGACGTTTCCACCACCGCGGCCCGCGACTGAGCCGGGCGGGAGGGCCTAGGGGAGGACCTCCTGCAGCTTGGCAGCGAATGCATCGGGCTCGCCCCCCCAGCCGTACTCACCGCCCAGGAAGCCACCGTGGTGGCTGGGGAAGATGACGACCTCGGTCCCGAGCTGCTTGGCGACGGCGTAGGCGCCGCGGTTCGCCATCTCGCCTTCAGACTCTGCACCGGCGGCCATGATGATCCGCGTCGACGCGCTTCGCAGCGCCTCGAAGTCGGGCTGGTAGTGCGTCAGGCCGATCATCTGCTGGTGCAGCAGCACATCAGTCCGGTCCCCGTTGTCTTCGGCGGGCATCCCGAACTGCGAAGGATCGGGCGGCGGCTGCTGGGCGAAGTCGTCCGGGAACTCGCCGCGGTGGCTGGTAATGGCGATGAAATGGGCCATACCAGCACCGAAGCCGCGCTCCTGATAGGTCGCGTTGACGGCGCGCACTACGGCCTTCGCGTTCTCGGCGTCGGGCAGGATGGCGGCCAGTGGCGGCTCGTGGGCGATCAGGGTGCGGATGTCCTCCGGGTGCGCGGCGACTAGGGCCAGCGCGTTCACCGCGCCGCCGCTGTTGGCGAAGACATCGACCGGTCCAGTGACCTCCTGGATGACCCGATGCAGGTCCTCGGCGTGCTGCTCGGGGATCGACTCGCTGCTGGGATCGTCACTGATGCTCCGCTCCGCCCCGCGCGGGTCGTAAGTCACGATCGTCCGCTCCGGGAAATGGCTGGCCAGCGTGGCGAAGCCGGCCGCGCCCATCGGCGCGCCAATCAGCATCAGCGGCGGCTGGCTGCCGTCCCCGCCGGGTCGGACGTCGTAGGTGATGGTTGCGCCCGGCGCGTCGAGGGTGCGCGTCGTGGCCTCGGTAACGGTCATGGCTTTTGGTCTCCTGTATCACTCGGTTGCTGGCTGTTGGACCGGGGAACGCATCGGCGTTCATCGGTCAGTCGGGCTGGTAGCGAAGAAAAGTCACGCCGGAATCGAACTGCTTCGAGTCCAGCAGGCGCAGCTTGATGGTGGCGGCTTCGTAGGGACGCTTGCCCTCGCCCTGGACGGTTGGGTGAATCCAGACGTGCACCTCGTCCACCAGGCCGGCCTGGATCAGCTCGCGGGCCAGCTCGCCGCAGCCCGACATGAAGAGGTCACCGTCGGTCTCCGCCTTCAGGCGGCGCACACCCTCCACGGCGTCGCCCTTGATGGGGATGCCGTTCCACGGCAGATCCTTGAGCTCGCGGCGTGAGGCCACGTACTTGGGCATGGGGTTGAGGATGTCTGCCCACGGGTCATGCAGCGGCGACCAGTAGCCGGCCAGGCCCTCGAACGTGGTGCGTCCCAACAGCATGGCCGATGAGCGGGCGAGGATCTCGCGCGCCGCGTCATCGTGATCGCCACTGGCCACGAACCAGTCGGGGCTGACCGGATCGATGACGGCATCGAGGGACATTGCCACCGAGTTGATGAGCCGGCTCACTCGCCGACCGTCCCGTACTCCGGACGGCCTGCTGTGCGGTAAGTCTGGATGGTCACGCCCGACGGCGTGCTGCGTGACTCCTGCAGCTCGAAGCGCGCGTCGGGCCCGTTATCGGCGAAGAGGCGCATGCCCTTGCCGACGATGACCGGGTAGATCATCAGCTTGACCTGGTCCAGCAGCCTTGCTTCGAGAAGAGCGCGGACCAGCGTGCCGCTGCCCCAGATCTGCAGCTCGCCGCCGGGCTGCGCCTTCAGGTCGCGGACCGCCTGCATGACGTCGCCGTCCAGGACGTGGGTGTTGTTCCACTCGGGCTCCCTAAGCGTGCTCGACGCCACGTACTTGGGCAGCGCATTGAGCCTGCTGGCGATCAGGAAGTCCGGATCGGTCTGCTTGGGCCAGTAGTCGTTCCAGATGTCGTAGGTGCGGCGGCCCAGCAGGAATCCGGCGGGATCCTGGAAGACCTTGTCGATGAAGGCGCCGGTCTGCTCGTCCCCGAAGTTGGCGCTCCAGCCGCCGCGGTCGAAGCCGCCCGAGGTGTCCTCTGCCGGCCCGCCGGGACCCTGGAAGACACCGTCGACGGATAGGTGATGAATCGATGTGATCTGCATCGATGGGACTCCTTGGTCTATGAACCTGCGACCGGCGACTCCGACAGGATGGCGTCGATCTGGCCGACGGCCTGCGTCAGGCCCTCTTCCATGCCCATCGCCAGCTGCTGCTCGAGGGCCTCTGTGCTGGGGAAGATGCTCTTGATCTCCATGCG
>DATEOS010000068.1:0-18064 GCA_035273815.1 Candidatus Limnocylindria bacterium | reverse complement strand
CTGTGGTCGGAGGCACATGGCCTAGATCATCTGGGTCGGCGGCCGTCGTCCGCGCTCCCAGGCCTCGGCCTCATCGAACGACGGGTCGTCCTTGAGGGCTTCGAACTCGGAACGAATCTGGTCGGAGCTGACGGCGACGCGCATCGTGGGGATCCTTCGAGCGACGGGTGGAAATACCGTGCCGACGGCGTTGCGGGCTAGGTGGCGCCCCGCGTGGTCGTGGCAACCGGTTCTGCCAGCCGGCGAGCGAGGAATTGGCCGGTCAGCGAACTGTCGGCCCGGAGGAGCTCCCCCGGCGGACCTTCGAAGATCACCTTGCCGCCGTCGTGGCCCGCGCCCGGACCCAGGTCGATCACCCAGTCCGCCCGGCCAACGACATCCAGGTTGTGCTCGATGACGATCACCGTCCGCCCGTCGTCGACCAGTCGGTCGAGCAGGCCGATGAGGTTGTCGACATCCTGCATGTGGAGGCCGGTGGTCGGTTCGTCGAGAACATAGACCTCCGTGTCGCCGGACATCTCGATTGCCAGCTTCAGCCGCTGCCGCTCGCCGCCGGAGAGGGTGTCGAGCTCCTGGCCCAGGGAGAGGTACCCCAGGCCGACATCGGCGAGGCGCTCGAGCATGACGCGGACAGGTTTCTCGGTGAAGAAGTCGCGAGCCTCCTCGACCGGCATGGCCAGAGCCTCGACGATATTTCGCCCGCGGAGGCGGTACTCGAGGACGTCGTCGGTGTAGCGACGCCCCTCGCATACCTCGCAGATGCTGACGACCTCGGCCATGAACCCCAGGCTGGTGTAGGTCTTGCCCAGTCCGTTGCAATTCGGGCAGGCGCCCTCCGAGTTCGCGCTGAACAGCGCGGGCTTGACGCCGTTGGCCTTTGCGAATGCCGTGCGGATCGGGTCGAGGATGCCGGTATAGGTCGCCGGGTTCGAGCGCCGGGAGCCGCGGATCGCCGACTGGTCGATGACCGTCACCGACGGGTCGGTCCGCGGGAGGCAGCCGTGGATCAGTGAGCTCTTGCCCGAGCCGGCCACGCCGGTCACCGCGACGAGCACGCCAAGCGGCACGTCGACGGAGACGTCCTGCAGGTTGTGCAGGCGCGCGTTCCGGATCGGGATCGTGCCGCGCGGGGCACGTGGCTTCGCCTTCAGCTCCTGCCTGAGGTCGAGGTGGCGGCCGGTGGCCGTCCCCGACGCGACGAGGCCATCGACGGTCCCCGCATACACGACGGTCCCACCGTGGGGGCCGGCGACGGGACCCATATCGACGACATGGTCCGCGATCCGTATCACTTCCGCGTCGTGCTCGACCACGAGGACCGTGTTGCCCTTGTCGCGGAGGCGCTTGAGCAGGGTGTTCATCCGTTGGACGTCGTGGGCATGCAGGCCGATGGTCGGCTCGTCGAAGACGTAGGTGACATCGGTCAGCGACGATCCGAGGTGGCGGATCATCCGCGTGCGCTGCGCCTCGCCACCCGAGAGCGTGCCGGATGGCCGGTCGAGGCTCAGGTAGCCGAGCCCCATCTCGACGAACGATTCCAGGCTCTCCCCCAGCGCATCCAGCAGCGGGCGCACGCTCGGTTCGTCCAGGCGGCGCACCCACTCGGCAAGATCGCTGATCTGCATGGCGCAGGCGTCGGCGATGCTGATCCCGTCGATCGTCGACGACCGCGCCGCCTCGTTGAGCCGCGTGCCGCCGCAGTCTGGGCAGGGGCTGAACGTCACCGCGCGCTCCACGAACGCCCGGATGTGCGGCTGCAGCGCATCCACGTCCTTGGACAGCATGGACTTCTGGATCTTCGGGACCAGGCCCTCGTAGGTCAGGTTGATGCCATTGATCCTGACCTTGACGGGCTCTTTGTAGAGGAAGTCGTGCAGCTCGGTCTCCGAATAGTCGCCGATCGGCTTGTCCGGGTCGAAAAAGCCCGATTCGCTGAACATCCGCGTTGACCAGCCATCCGCCGTGTACCCGGGGACGGTGATCGCGCCCTGGTTCAGCGACCTGCTTGCGTCGTAGAGCTGGGTCAGGTCGATGTCGTTCGCGCTGCCCATCCCCTCGCACCGCGGGCACATGCCGCCGGCGACGCTGAAGCTGCGACTCTCCGTCTTGCCGCGGCCCCGTTCGACCTTGATCGCCCCGGCTCCCACGACCGAGGGGATGTTGAACGAGTACGCCTGGGGCCCACCGATGTGCGGCCTCCCGATCCGGCTGAAGACCACCCGCAGCATCGCGTTCGCATCGGTGACCGTCCCGACCGTGGAGCGGACGTTGGCACCCATCCGCTCCTGGTCCAGGATGATCGCGGTGGTGAGGCCCTCGAGCGAGTCAATGTCCGGCCGCGCCAGCGTCGGCATGAACCCCTGCACGAAGGCGCTGTACGTCTCGTTGATCAGCCGCTGCGATTCGGCGGCGATCGTCTGGAAGACCAGCGAGCTCTTGCCCGATCCGGAAACGCCGGTGAACGCTGTCAACCGGCGCTTCGGGATGTCGAGGCTGACGTTACGGAGGTTGTTCTCGCGGGCTCCTCGAACCTCGATGGAGCCCCACTGGCCGTCCAGGGTTCAGCCCGCCGCCTGCCTGGCCAGCTCGACGATCCGCTTCTCGACGGCGGGCGTCAGCTCGTTTACCGCGAACGCAATCGGCCACATGTCGCCATCGTCGAGCGCGGCCTCGGGCTGGAAACCGAACGTGCTGTATCGGACCTTGAACTTCGACCTCGGCTGGAAGAAACAGATCGTCTTGCCGTCCTTGGCGTAGGCGGGCATGCCGTAGTAGGTGCGCGGCACATAGGACGGGACGTTGCTCGTGACGAGCTCATGGACCCGCGCGGCCATCGCGCGATCCGCCTCCGGCAGCTCGGCGATCTTGGCCTGGACCTCGGCTTCGCCCGCAGCTCGCTCCTCCTCGGGGCTGAGCTTCGACTGGCGCTTCCGCTCCTTCGCGCTCTCCTGCATCGCCGCGCGCTCTTCGTCGCTCCAGACGTTGCCGGACGCGCCGCGCCTGGGTTTGCTCTTCGCTTCGCTCATACAAACGTTCCTTTCAGCGTGCCCGTCAGGCTGTCGCCTTCTGAGGGACCTTGCCCTGCTGGAGGATCCGGATCGGGTTGCCGAACGGATCGCGAAGTCCCATGTCAGTGCCGTAGAAGTGGTCGGTGGGCTCCTGGGTGAAGTCCGTGACGCCGCGCTCCTTCAATGTCTTGTACAGGGCGCGCGCATCGTCGGTGATGAACACCAGGCCGCCCAGGGCTCCCTTGGTGATCAGCTCACGCAGCTGCTGCGCGGTGGCTTCGTCATGCAACGGCGAGCCGGGCTGCTCCAGGGAGACCTCCGTGCCCTCCTGACCCGGGACGCGGATGGTCAGCCAGCGGTAGTCGCCCTGGCGGACATCATTGCCCTTCTCCAGCCCGAGCTTGTTGACGTAGAAGTCAAGCGCCTCGTCCTTGTCGAGGACGTAGATCGAGGCGACGTTGAGCCTGGTGATCATGTACGGGTTCTCCTCTGTGCATGCCGGTACCAACGACGCTCACCCTACCGGCGCGAAGGCCGCGGCCGCTTCTCCAAAACTGCTCGATTGCGCGGTCGCACTGGCTGCTTCGCGCGGCCGCATCGCCGCCAGCTGAACGCAGTGTGGCGCGACGACCGGACCATGCCCCGTCCGGTAGCCGGAGGGCGTCTCGCCCACGATCTCGCGGAACGTGCGGCTGAAAGTCCCGAGGCTCGTGAACCCGACATCCAGGCAGATGTCGGTGATGGTCCGATCCGTCTCGCGCAGCAGGAACATGGAGCGCTCAACACGCCGACGCTGCAGGTAACGATGCGGCGTCTCGCCGAAGACGGCGCGGAAGCTGCGGATGAAGTGCGCCTCGGAGACGTGGGCCACGGCCGCCACCGACGCGACGTCCAGCGGCTCCGCATAGGCCCGATCCATGGCATCCCGCGCGCGCAGCAGGCGACGGTTGAAGTCCTCGACCTCGCGACTCATGCCATCAACGCTACGGCATGTTGCGAAATCCCGCGTTCGATGGGTGTCTGGGAGTCGCGGTTGAGCCCTATTCGGGCGTTCCGTCTGGCGCTCGTCGTTGACTGAGACGATCTCGTTGCCATTCATGCACGTCTGGCAGCCAGGCGCCGTTGATTGCCGCTGGATCGAGCCGCGGGTCGTTCAGAGCCTGGCCGCCACGCACGGCCTGCACATACGCGCGATCCAGGTCGATACGTGCGCGCACCTGGCCGGCTCCCCCAACGGAGCCGTGGCCCGGGATGACGACGTCGGCATCGCCCGCCACGCCCTCGAGCAGCTGCAGCGCGGCGAGGTAGTCCTCGATCGGGTCGGGGGCGTCATCGAGGTCGAGCATCGGGATCAAGGCATCGGACAGCATGTCGCCGGCAACGAGCACCCCACGTTGCTCGACCATCAGCGCCGCATGTCCGGCGGCATGCGCCTGATGCTCGACGATTCGCACTCCAGGGCCGTCCCAGGGAATATGCGTCGCCTCTGCGGGCAGGGCAGTGATGAGGCCGTAGAGGTCCAGAGGGACCTGCCCGGCGACCTCCGTCTCGGCGAGGTGCTCGGTGATGCGGGCCTTCGCATCCGGATCGGACAGCTCACCCCGGACCGTGGCCGCGCAGCGGGCCGTGCCGTAGCGTGGCGCTTCGCCCAGCTCCGCGTGCCAGAGCAGGTGATCCCAGTGCGGATGCGTGGAGAAGCCCGCCGCCACGGTCTGGCCCGATGCGGACAGATCGTTCGCGAGGCAGATCAGCTCGGAGCCCTGGATCCCGGGGTCGACGAGCAGCACGCCAGCCGCGCCCTGCACGACAACGGCGTTGCTCTGAAGGAACTCGCTCTCGTGGACCAGGACGCCATCAGCGACCTGCCTCAGCAAGGGACGCCAGCGGCCGTCATGACCGTCCCACGCTCGCGCCCAGGGTGAGGAGAAGCTCGTCCAGCTGCCCGAACGTCTCGCCCATCGCGTCCGTCGCCCCCGTGCCGGCCGCGTCGAGGGCTTCCTTCGAGGGATAGAGCTCGTGCATGACCAGCAGCGTCTCGCCGTCCCTTTCCTCGAGGATCACCGTCGTGACCTGCCCGGCGTCACCGGCTTCTTCATTGGTCCAGGCGAGGCGCGAGTACGGCTTCACTTCGATGTACCTGCCGAAGAAGTCCACGCCGTCGCCGAACCCCAAGCGGTACGTGCCCCCGACCCGAACATCCATCTCGCAGGAATGCAGGGTCATGCCCATCGATTTCGGCAGCCACCACTGCTTGAACAGCTCGGGCTTGGTCCACGCCTCGAACACGAAGCGCGCCGGACCATTGAACGTTCGCGTGACGACGAGCTCACGCTCGGACTTCCGCTCCACAGTCGTGCGGTTCTTCATCAGTGTCGCCTCACTTTCTCTTCTTGCGTCCATCGACCTTCTCGTCCCGTTTCAATGACTCGACAAGCTTGTCCAGCTCGTGGAAACGTGCGTCCCAGTGTTGGCGGTGCCTCTCGATCCATGCCGCCTCATCCTCCAGTCGGCGCAGGCCGAGCTTGCACGTCCGCACACGGCCGACCTTCTCCGTGGTCACGAGCCCGGCTTGTTCCAGGACGCCGACGTGCTTCCTCATGCCCGTGAGGGTCATGTGGAACCTTTGGGCCAGATCCGTGATCGAGGCGTCGCTACGTCCGAGGTGCTCCAGGACGCCGCGGCGGGTGGAGTCCGAGAGCGCGGCGAAGGAGGCGTTGAGCGGGCCAGTCGAATACTGAACCATACGGTTCAGTATATGGCAACGGAAAGCCGTATGCAAGCGGCGCAAGGGGGAATGGCGCGCCCGACAGGATTCGAACCTGCGACCTTCGGCTCCGGAGGCCGACGCTCTATCCACTGAGCTACAGGCGCCAGCCTCGAATGATAGCGGCTGTCCGTGATGGGCCCCAATTCCGGGAGCCCGGCGATGGCGCGAGATCCCGAATCCGAGCGTCGAGCGGCTCGGCTCCTGCGCGAGTCCGGAGCACGCGTGGTCCGGCGATTGAGCCGGTTGGCACGATCAGTGCAAACACTCCCGGGGCAACTGCATTGTGTGAAAAGGAGTAGCCATGTACTGGGGTGGAGGAATCATCGGACTGATTCTGCTGATCCTGCTGATCCTGCTGCTCACGGGCAACCTGTAGGCAGGTCGAACTAGAACTATCGAGCATCCAAACGACGGCCTCTCCCTTCGCGGGAGGGGCCGTCTCCCGTGTGCCGAGATAGACGAAGGCCCCTCCGAAGAGGGGCCTTCATTGCTGCCGGATTCGCTAACCGCAAGGGCATCTTTCACGCACGGTTTCCCGCACTACCCTTACCCAAACCTACCCATGACCCTGCGATCAGTGGTGAATCGCTGTGCGAACAGCGAACACATAGTAAGGCCCGATGCCCCCACGGGTCAACGGTCTGGGACTAAGAATCCTTCACATTTCAAAGCGCAATTTGGGCGCGATCGGCGTGATTCACGCTCGAATCACGAGGCCTGCGGCACGGCGCCGGGCACGATCTCATCGATGATCACCGGGTCCAGTGGGACGTTCATCGGGTCGCCATTGGTGGGCACCTGGCCGATGGCATCCACCACCTCGAGGCCGGCCACCACCTCGCCCAGCAGGCTGTAGTAGGGCCGCAAGAAGTCGGCGTCGTCGAGCATCACGAAGAACTGGCTGCCGTTGGTGTCCGTCCCGCCGGAGATCTCACCGGTGTTCGGGTCGTACTGCATGGCATTCGCCATGGCCACCATGTACTTCGTGTAGCTGGTGCTCTCCGGCGGAAATTCGATATCGAACTGGTAGCCCGGGCCGCCGCTGCCGAGACCCTCGAAGTCCCCGTGGTTGGCCTTCGTCTGCGGATCGCCGGCCTGGGCCACGAAGCCCGGGACGACGCGGTGGAAGCTCTGCCCGTCGTAAAAGCCGCAGTCCGCCAGGGCCACCAGGTTCGCCACGGCGATCGGTGCCGAGGATGGGTCAAGCTCGATCGTGAAGTTGCCCTTGTTGGTCCGGACCTCCAGCGCGGCGGTGTCGCCGATGATGTCCGCCGCGTTCGCCTCGGTCGGCGGTTGGGTCGGGCAGGCTGGATTGGGAGAAGGAGTCGGCCCGGCGCAGGCCGCCAGCAGGGAGACCACCGCCACCAGGGCCAATCCGCGAGCCGCGAGGAGCCGTGTCATCGGGCCGATACGGCCAGCTTCGCGTCGAACAGCCGCTCGGCGAAGGAGACCGGCATGGTGCCGCCGTAGATCAGCGTGTCGTGGAAGAACTTGAGGTTGAAGGCCGGACCCATGCGGGCCTTCACCCGGTCACGGAGCCCTTCGATCATGTGGCGCCCATAGAGGTAGCTCAGCGCATAGGTGGGCGTGCCGGTGTAGCGCTTCACCTCGGCCAGGGCGGCGGGATGCTCGAAGCCGGTGTGCTCGACCAGGAAGGCGACCCCGTCGTCGAAGCTCATCTCGCCGCGGTGCAGGCGGATGTCCAGGATGATCCGGGCCGCGCGCCAGATGGCATCGGTGTGCATGACCCAGCGATGGGTGGGCGTATCGTCGAAGCCCGCCTCCTTCATCATCCGCTCGCAGTAGAAGGCCCAGCCCTCGTCGAACTCGGCGGCGCTCAGGCTCAGGGCGCGCACCAGGCTGGGGTTGGCGGTGGCAGCCGCCAGCTGCAGGTGGTGGCCGGGGTACGCCTCGTGCACGCTGGTGTTGCTGATTGAGGCGTAGTTGTGCTCGCGCCACATGTCCGGCGACCTCGGCGGGGTGACGACGTACGTGCCGATCGGATCCGGGTCGAAGCGCGCCGGCTGGTAATAGGCGGCGAACGGGATGAGGTGCCGCTCGTACGAGGGTGTCTCGATCACCCGCAGCCGATCCTGGCCCGGCAATGTGGCCAGATCGTGCTCGACGATGAAGTCGCGTGCCCGGTCCATGGCCTTGCGGTATTCCTCAATCGCCTCCGGGAAGGTGGCCGGATGGTTCTCCTTGACGAGGTCCGTGACCTCGGCCGGCGACAGGGTCGGATCGATCTCGACGCTGACCCGCTCGCGGCCCTCCGTTTCCTCGGCCAGCATGTGCTCGCCGACGGAGAGGATCTCGTCCGACGTGGCGTCCAGCGCCCGCAACGCCACCAGCTGCTCGAGTCCCTCAGGCCCGGTCTGCCACGAGCCATTGGCACGCGGCATGGCGTCGCTGCGCAGCCAGGCCACGTGCTCGTCCAGGGCGGCGCGCAGCGCAGCTGACGCGGTCTCGAGTCGAGCCAGCAGCGCCGGGTGGACGTGCTCGGAGCGGGCTGCGGCCACGATGGTCTCCAGGAACTCCGGCAATGAATCGGTGCCCTCGATGTCGATCTCGATCCAGACGCGAACCGGCTCGTCGACCCGCGTCCGGGTCTGCGCCAGGTAGTTCGGCGCGGCCTCCAGGCGTGCGGCGATCGAGGCCAGCCGGTCCTCAAGCGGCGCGTAGTCGCGGGTGAACATGGGAAACAGGGCGTTGCCGATGTGCTCGGCCCCCCGGCTGGAGCCGGCCCATTCGCGGCGCTCGGACAGCTGGTGGATCGCCAGCCGTGCCTCGTGGATGACAAGGTCGCGGTCGAGTGCGCGCTCGGTCGACAGCTCGTCGGCGGGAAAGCGTTCCATCTCACCAATCGCGGCGCGATGGAATGCGACCATCTGCTCAACCTGCTCATGGGTGCCGTCCGAGAGCCGGTCGTCGTGGTCATGGACGCCCAGGTAGGTGGCGCCTTCCGGGTCAAGCTCCAGCATCTGCCGGAACCAGCGCTCGATGGTGCGGTCGAACCGCGCGTCCGCATCGGACGGTGCGTGCATGCGCTCCTCGGGTGCGATCGGTCAGGACGCGCCGGCCGGCGCCGCGGGGGACTCGCGGCGGCTAGGGAGCCAGGCTGCGCGTCAGGAAGCCTAGCACCCAGTCGCGGTACTCGCCGGCACAGGCCTCGAGCGACTCGCCGTGCCCGGCCGGCAGGCAGATCTCGAGCTGCGCGTCGGCGCCCCCATCCTGGGCTGCGGCCAGCAGGTCGTCCGCATCTGTGGGACCGATCAGGTCGTCCTGCCCGCCCTCGATGATCAGCAGCGGCCGGTCCTCGCCGTAATCTGCGACCCGCTGCACCGGGTCGACGGCGCTGATGTCCTCCCCGGTGCGAATCAGCGATCCGAGCAGGATCGACCACGAGCCGGGCAGCGCGAGCGGGTAGCCGTCCACTTCGAGGCGGGCCTGGATGGCCCCGGCCGCGCTGGCGCGGGTCGAGTCCAGGATGACAGCGGCGATCCGGTCGTCGGCAATCGACTCGGCCAAGGCCGCGACGCCGCCCATGGACATCCCCAGCAGCGCGATCTGCTCCGCCCTCTTCTGCCGGTCGAGCCAGTCGACCACCTCCCGCAGGTCGGTCTGCTCCAGGGCTCCCTGGGTGGTCTCCTCGCCGGTGCTCTGCCCGTGGTTGCGGAAGTCGAACAGGACCAGGTTGTAGTCGTCATGGAGCAGGGCGGCGTGAGCGAGCATCGTGCTCTTGTTGGCCTCGTAATCGTGGGCCAGGATCACGGTCGGGCCCTCGGGACCCATGTCATTGCCCGCCGGGATGTACCAGCCGGCCAGCCGGACACCGTCCGGGGTGAGGAGCCTGCTGCCTGCCTCCTCGCCCTGCTCAGGGCAATCGGCCGGGTCGGGATTGTCGGCCAGGGCCGCGTCAGTGCTGGCGTCGTAGTTGATCGCCTCATATGTCCAGCCGCCGGCGATCGCCGGCGTACGGCAGTCGGTGCTGGCAGCTGCGGCATCGGTCAGTCGAGCCGATCCGGTGAAGCCGACGTAGGCGAGGTAGCCCAGCAGAAGGATCAGGACGACGATGAGGGCAAAGGAGATCCAGCGTCCGATAGCCGCCCGACGCGCTGCCCTTGGTTCTTGCGGCAGCTCGAATGACATCGCGCCGGAGTATACGGTCGCGTTCCGTGGAGCCGTCCCCTACAATCGTGGGCCGATCGACGCGCCCGACGGCGCGTCGTCCGTGCGTCAGGAGGTCCTGCTGAGCCTGGTGACCAGCAAGAAGGCAAGCGTCGAGGGCACCCGCCCGACCCGCGCCACCCGTGCTGACCGCGCGCGGCGGCCGGCCGTCGCTGCTCCGAGGCCGCGTCCGCGAGGGCACACCCTGGCGCCGGAGCATATCGGTGAGGCCGGCAGCGCCGCCGTCCTGACCATGGCCATCCTGGGCCTCTCGACCTTCATCGCGGCCATCGCGCTGATCGTCTTCGGCCTAACGACGGCCGGCAGCTACGGCGCGTCGCCGCCGCCGAACGCCGACAGCCTGGGCCTGGGCCAGGTGGTCGGTGGGTTCGGCCTGCTGGTGATTGGCCTGGCCCTGCTGGGTTCGTCGCTGGCGGTGTTGGCCGACCTGCGGGGCAGCCGTCGCGGGGCGGCCGCCGTGGCCGGCGCCACCGCCGCGCTGTCGGTGGTGGGCGTGGTGATGGTCATGCAGATCGGCATCGGGGACGCTGTGCTGGCCGCCGCATTGGCGGCTTGTGCCGTGCTGTGCGCCGTCTCTGCCATCATCCTGGCTCGCCCCGCCCACTGATCGCCGCCGCGGTCGTGACGACGCCGCGCCTGGCCACCGGCTTCCTGCTCGGCGCCGGCCTGCTGCTGACCGCGGCGGGCCTGGTGGGAATCGCGCTCGGGATCTTCTTCGCGCCATGGCTGTACGACCAGTTGCCGCCGGTGCTGATCGACACGGCGGCCGTCGGCGGCGCGGCCACGGCGCTCGGCGTGCTCTTGCTGGGGTTGGCCGCCGCCCACGTGGCGGCTGCGCTGGGCGTGATCCGCGGCGTCGCGATGCTGTCCACGCCGGCGGTGGTGCTCTGCCTGGCGATGGCCGTGCTGAGCGGCGCCTGGGCGGTGGCGGCCCTGGTCAGCGCCGCCGCCGGGACCGGTATCCCGGTCGCCATGCTGCCCGCCTCGCTGGCATTGGGCCTGGTGACGGCCGCCTACGGCTGGGCGGCGCGACGGCTCATCAGCCTGCGCCGGAGCCCATCCGGCACCGACTGAAGCCCGACTGGGCCCCTGCTATACTCCGGCCCCGTCGCTCCTGCGGGCCCGTGGTGTAGCGGCCCAACATGCCAGCCTGTCACGCTGGAGATCGCCGGTTCGAATCCGGTCGGGCCCGCCATCGCGCCGCACCACCTCCCCCGTCGCAGGCCCAGCTGTCGCGCGCAACGCGCGCCTTCACCCCCGAGCGGGCCGGCGGGCCAGCGCGATCCACGGCATGAAGCCAGCGAAGCTCAGCAGCAGATGATGAGGGTGACGTTCGCGACGTGACCGGAATGAGCCCTGATCATTGCGGTGCCGCGTCCTTTACCGCCTGCGCGGTTGCCCGGACGCTGGCGCGTTCCTCGGAACGTCGCTCCTCGCGCGCCTCGCGGTCGCGCCGCGCGTCGACGATGGCCTGGCAGGCGGTCGCAACGTCATCGGTGACGGTCAGCAGGTCAAGGTCCTGCGGGCTGACCTTCTCCTCGTAGAGCGGCTTGTCCCGGATCCACTGCAGGAGTCCGTTCCAGTAATCCTTGCCGTAGAGCACCACGGGGAAATGCTCGACCTTGCCGGTCTGGATCAGGGTCAGTGACTCGAACAGCTCATCCAGCGTGCCGAAGCCACCCGGGAAGATGACGAAGCCCTCCGCGTACTTCACGAACATCGTCTTGCGGACGAAGAAGTAGCGGAACTCCATCCCCAGGTCGACGTACTCGTTCAGCCCCTGCTCGAAGGGCAGCTCGATGTTGCAGCCGATTGACAGGCCGCCGCCGTCCTGGGCGCCACGATTGGCCGCCTCCATGATTCCCGGTCCTCCACCGGTGATGATGGCGAAGCCCTGGCGCGCCAGGCCCTCGGCGACCCGGCGCGCGGCACCGTAGTAGCGGTTGCGGCGGCCGACCCGTGCCGAGCCGAAGATCGTGACCGCCGGTCCAATCTCGGCCAGTGCGTCGAAACCCTCCACGAACTCGCCCTGGATGCGCAACGCCCGCCAGGTATCGGTGTCGCGGAATTCGACCGGCGCGCGGGAACGGAGGAGCTCCTGGTCCTCGGTGCGGCGCTCGGTGCTGGCATGCCCGCGGACGACCACTGCGCCACGGCGCCGTTCCGGTTCTCGCTTGCGACGTGGCACGGAGGTTGCTCCTCAGCCGGATTTGTCTGCTGCACTGGTGTCTGCAACGGTTCAGGGTAGACCGGTTCGCGGTGGGCAAGTCGACAGCCTGAACAGGCCGATGGTAGGGTGAACGCCATCCCGGTCGCGTCGGATTTTGTGCCGCGACCAGCCCACCGGCCCTTCGAGGAAACTATTGCCGAACCTGCTGCGGCGCGTCGCCGCCCTCACCATCATCAGCGCCGTCGGGATTGCGCTCTTGACGCCGTTGGCCGTGCACTCCGCACGCCCGGCGGGCAATGACGCACCCGCCACGCTGCTCGGCGACGCATCAAGCGGCAGCATCCTCGATCGCGGCACTCCGGGTCGCGAGCAGCTCTCCGCCCTGACCCTGATCGACCAGCGCGGCGCGGAGGTTCCCGAATCGTTTGCCACCGGGCAGCGCCCGCTGCCAACGCCGGCCAGCGCTCCGATGGAGGCCACCCTGTTTGTCGATCCGGCCGCGCCACCAGCCGCTGCGGCCGCACCACGGACCGTCAAACCGCCCCAGGTCGGCGACAGCGTCACCGGGCTCGCGACGTGGTACTGCTGCTCGAGCGGCTATCGCGGCCAGGCAGTGGTGGCCCTGCCGGGCGCCCTGGGCGGCCAATACGATCCGCCTCCGGCAGCGCGCACGGTGACCGTCTGCGCAGATCGATGCGCAGAGCTGCCGATCGTCGATTACTGCGGCTGCCTGTGGGGCACTGCCGACCAGAAGATCGCCGACCTGTCGCCAGAGGCGTGGGCAGCCATCTCCAACAGCGGCACCTCGGCAGGGGTGATCACCGTCACCGTGCACCTCGACTGACCAATGCTTGCTCGCTTTCCGGGCGAGCACCGGTCCACTCGACTAGCATCCCGCGAATGCTCCAACCCCAGCGCATCGGCCACGTCGTCCTCAAGGTGCGTGACATCGATCGCTCCATCGAGTTCTACCGTGACGTGCTGGGCTTCCAGGTGGTGGGCCAGATGAGCAACGTCATGACCTTCCTGACCGCCACCGGCGAGAACCACCACGACATCGCCCTGCTGCGGGTCGGTGACCAGGCGCCAGCGCCGCTGCCGAACGCGGTCGGCCTCTACCACGTGGCCGTGCAGCTGGCGGACATGGATGCGCTGCGGCAGGCGCATGGCCTGCTCACGGAGCGCGGCCTGCTGAAGGGCGCAGTGGATCACGGCGTGAGCCGATCGGTCTACACCGCCGACCCGGACGGCAACGAGATCGAGCTGTACTGCGACGCCCCGCGCACCGAGTGGGAGGGTCGCGTGGACGAGGCCATGACGGTGCGGCCGCTCCGCCTGGACTGACAGCCCGGCACGCGGTGTGCTCCGTAAGCGGGCATGCCGTTTCTTCCGTTCGTGCTCCTGATGCTGTGGCAGGTGCTCGGCAGATCCGCTTCATTCGCGCTCGGCTGGGCGACGGCGCTGTACTTCGGCCAGGTGCCCGGCAAGCAGGGTCACGTGCTCGCCCTCATCAGCCTGCTCGCCGCCGGCTGGGTCCTGCTGATAGCCGGCTTCGCGGCTCCGCTGCTGGTCGGCGCGGCTTCCGATGCGCTTGGCCTCGTGCCGCGCAACTTCGACGTGGCGTCGTGGGTGGTGCTTGCTCTTGGCGCCGCGGCCCTGCTGACGCCGCCGCTGCTCGCCGCCGTCGCCACGTGGAACGACATCCACGACGATCCCTCGCTCGGGCGCTGGCTGTCTCGGGTGCCGGTCTCGTACCCGGCCACGGCCTCGCTCGGGATCGGCGTGCTCGAGATGGTGGCCTTCACGCCGTTCCTCATCGTGGACCGGATGCGGCACAAGCGGGTGATTGCCCAGATGGCTCTCACCATGAAGGAAGGTACCGATGGCGACGCCCTGCAGGAGGCGGTGGCTGCGGCATTGCGCGCCGCGGGGGCAGACCGTCTGCGTGTCGAGGAAGCGCGCGGCTTCCTGGCCTGGCCGCTGCGCACCGTTGGTTTTGCGGTCAGGCATCTGCTCGGGGCGGTGGTTCGCGGCTCTCCGGTCCACCTGGCGGCGGGAGAGCTGAAGATCTATGCCTACGCCACCAATGTCTCGATCATCGGGCCAGCGCCGGACGTCCATCGAGCGCGCGCTGCGCTGGAGCGCGAAGTCCCGTTCCACGGCGCGCATCTGACGTGGCAGGAGGAATCGCAGCGGCTGGAGGACGAGCTGCTGGAGGCGGGCCGCGGCGGCCACGGGATTGCTGCAGTACGACGGCGCCTGGATCGCATCCAGCACCGGATCGATGCGGCGCCGCTGGCGGTCGACGAATGGAATCTCCTGTACCGCCTGCGGCTGCAGGTCGAGCTGCGGGCCGACGAGGCGGAGCAGGGTCAACGTGCGCGCGCCAGCGCCTGACGTCATAGCAGGTTCCTGGCGCGAAGCCGATCGCTAGCGGCTGAAGGCCAGTACCGCGATACCGATCACCATGATGAAGCCGATTCCCACGATCACCAGCCGCGCCGCCCAGTTCGTGGTGCGGGCGGGATAGGGCTGATAGGGGCGTCCCTTACGGCGTCGCGTCATCAGCTCACCGACCCCACTCCCGGCGCAGGAGGAAGGGCGTCACCAGGGCCTCGCGGCTCGACACGCTGCGCAGCTGCTTCCGCACCCGCTTCAGCAGCTTGCCGTGATATGAGCCGTCGCCGTAGGGCTCGTGCAGGCGCGCCACGTCCCAGTCGTGGGTTCCCGCGATCGCCGACTCGGGGAGGAATCGATCAAGCACGGCCTTCGCCTCGTCGATTGCCACGAAGCGGCGCACCCTGGTTCCGTTGTCGAGCAGGGTCAGCAGGTCGCCGTAGCTCGCCTCCAGGTCGGTGACCAGCGTGGAGAGGCGCTCCATGGTGCCCGGCATGCGCTCGACCTTGAACAGGCCACCCAGCAAGGCCTTGCGGTCCTCGTCGTCCAGGCCGGCCAGTGACTCGCGCAGGTTCGGCACGCCGGACCCCGCGTCGGCGACGGGTACCGCGTAGTCGTAGAGGTGGACCATCATGGCGCGGCCCAGCGTAGCCGTCCACGGCCGGCGCCGCCGGCGGGGCTACAATCCCGCCACCCGTTTTGAGGTTCAGAAGGCTCGTGCTGCTCGAAGGCAAGAAGCTGCTCATCACCGGCATCCTGACCGATGACTCCATGGCATTCGCGGTGGCGAAGGTGGCTCAGGAGGCGGGCGCGGAGGTGCTGCTGACCAGCGTCGGTCGCGCGATGAGCATTACGCAGCGCGTGGCCAGGAAGCTTGATCCGGTGCCGGATGTCCTGGACATGGACGTGAACGACGATGAGCAGATCGCGGCCGTGGCCGCCGACGTGTCGAAGCGCTGGGGCACCCTGCATGGCGCGCTGCACTCGATCGGCTTCATGCCGCAGGACGCCCTGGGCGGCAACTTCATGAACACGCCGTGGGAGAGCGTGGCCACGGGCTTCCAGACATCGGCCTTCTCGCTCAAGGCCTTGGGGGCGGGCCTGCTGGAGCCGATGAAGGCGGCGGGCGCGTCCAGCCTGGTCAGCCTCACCTTCGACGGGCGATTTGCCTGGCCAATCTACGACTGGATGGGCGTCGCCAAAGCAGGGCTGGAGGCCACCACCCGCTACATGGCGCGCGACCTGGGACCGCACGGCATCCGCGTCAACACCGTCTCCGCCGGACCCATCCGGACCATGGCCGGCAAGAACATCCCCGGCTTCGACCAGCTCTCGGGCAGCTGGCTGAAGCGCGCGCCGCTGGGCTGGTCGCTGTCAGACGCGACGCCCGTCGGCCAGATGGTTTGCTTCCTGTTCAGCGACTGGTCGACGATGACCACTGGCGAGATGATCCACGTCGACGGTGGCTTTCACGCCATGGGGACCGACATCACGTTCTAGTCACGTGGGCGGTCAGCCCGCGAGCGCCTCCGCCATCCGACGCTCGTGATCCAGCAGCCAGGCCTTGCGCCAGCTGCCGCCGCCGTAGTTGCCGACCTCGCCGCTCTTGCGCACCACCCGATGGCATGGGATCACCACCGCGATCCGGTTGGCCCCATTGGCCGTGCCGGCGGCGCGCTGCGCACCCGGCCGCCCCGCCCCCCTGGCCAGCGCCTCGTAGCTGAGCGTGCCGCCGGTCGGGATCATCCGTAGCGCGTTCCAGACCCGCTCCTGGAATGGCGTGCCCGGCGCGACCAACGGGAGGTCGAATGCTTCTCGGCGGCCGGCGAAGTAGTCGTCCAGCTGCACCTGCAGCCGCTCGAGCCAGGCGTGCCGTCCAGCCACGATCGGGCGCTGCAGGCGCCGAGCCAGCACGTCCAGCTGGGTAGGCAGCATCGGGCGGTCGGTGAACTCCAGCAGGCAGATGCCATCGTCGGTGGCGCCGGCCAAGAGGGTGCCCAGCGGGCTGCTCAGCATGGTCACCACAACCGACGCCGCGCCGTTCCTCCGCCGCCGCGAGGCTCGCGCGGCGCGCAGCAGCGGACGCAGACGATCCGCCCGGCGCTGCTCGGCCTGCGTCGGTCGCGGCCTGGTGTTCTCGAGCGGCCTGCAGCGCAGGCATGGCCGGTAGCCAGCGAAGAGCGCCTCCTTGCCCGAGGCGAGGCGCTCCACGTTGCCCGGCAGTGGCGATGGCGCCGGACAGCCGGCGCGGCAGAAGATGTTGGTGCTGCGCACGGCGGTGATGGCCTGGTTCACGAAATCCCTCGCTTGCTGGTTCGCGGGATGAAACGCCGGATCCGCCGGATGCGTGAGCCGGGCCATGACCTTTGTCGCATAGCCGACACCGCGGACCAGGGGGACGATAGCGCCATGGATCCGACCCAGCTGTTGGCTGCCTGCGGTCTGGTGATCGGCACCGTCGACTACGCGTTGATGGTCCGCCGTCGCGCCGCCATGCGTCGCCAGTGGCGCGAGGCCGCCGCGGCGCAGGACGCCGGCCTGCAGGGCCTCGTCCGCGTTCTCCTCGTCGATCGCTAGGCGTTCGCGGCGCGCCGATCCTGCAGCAACAGGTTGATGGTGAACGGAGTGCTGCCCAGCACCCGGTCGCCCGCGCGCATCTCCAGCCGGTGCTTCCCGAGCTCGCGGATCTGCAGGCCTTTCAGGTCGGCCACGATGTTGGCCGTGATGGCCTTGGGCGGCACCTCCATCCGCATCTGCGGGGGACGGGCCAGCATCGGTTGACCGGACGGCCCGAGCACCTGGAAGGTGAGCTGGTGCTGGCCGGGGTCGGCCTCGAGCACGGCCACGATGAAGAGGCGCCCGTAGACAGTGGGCAGTCGGGTCACGTTGATCTGGCTGAACATGCCGATGGCGCTCACCTTGCCGTCCTGGGCGGTGATGGCGTGGTCGCACAGCAGCAGGGTATGGAGCTCCAGCCGGGGCTCGGGCATGCGGGCGAGTCTAGGCCGATGCCGTACCGAAGGCCATGCGCACGGCGGCTTGCGCCAGGTCGACCAGCGGCAGGTCCGCGGCTTCGTCGCGGGTGAACCAGGCCGCCAGGTCGGTCGAGCCGTCGACCTCGGAAGTGAGCTCCCCGCCGATGATGCTCATGCGATAGACGACCTGCACTCCGTGATATGCCTCGTCGACGCCGTCGCGCGGGTGGCGCCAGCGGCCGGACCAGGAGAGCACGTCGGCGATGCCCGTGATCTCGCCCAGCAGGCCGGTCTCCTCCCGCAGCTCGCGGAGCGCTCCCTCGATTGGCGTCTCGCCGAAGTCCAGCCCGCCCCCCGGCAGGGTCCACTCGCCGACGCCTGACCAGTAGCCCGGCGCGATGCGGACCAGCAGGATGCGTCCGTCATCCACGCAGAGCGCATAGGCGCCGATGCGGGTGACCTGACGGTCCGGCGGCCCCGTTGGGAGGATCTCCTCGTCACCCATGTGCCGGGTCATCCCGGTACAGATCCGGGTCCAGCAGCCAGCGCAGGCGACCGG
>DATEOS010000067.1:0-3508 GCA_035273815.1 Candidatus Limnocylindria bacterium | reverse complement strand
TGCTGCTGCAGGTGCTCGGCCAGGCCGGGCATGAGGGCGCTGCCGCCGCACAGCGAGATGCGGGTGACCTGCTTCTGCCGCTCGCCGGAGGCCAGGTACGTGAACGAGCTGCGCAGCTCGTTGACCAGCGGGCGGACGGCGTCCGGGGCCGCGGTGGCGGTGTCCGGGTTGCCGTCGCCGTGCAGGCCGAACCGGCACTTGACGGCCTCCGCCTCGGCCGGCGGCAGCCCGAGCCGGGTGGACAGGTTCTCGGTGATCTCGGCGCCGCCACGGGGCACGGTCCGGACGATCAGCGGCTCGCCGTCGGCGTGCACCATCACGCTGGTCACTTCGGCGCCGATGTCCACGATCGCCTCGACCTGCGCGTCCAGCCGGGAGGCGGCGCGCAGCACGGCGAACGAGGCCAGGTCGACGCCGACCACGTGCAGGCCGGCCTTCTCCACCGCCTGCACGGTGGTCATCACCGCGTCCTTCGGCATGGCGATCAGCAGGCCGCGTACGGTCGGGTTCTCGCCCGGGTCCTCCAGCAGGTGGAAGTCCAGCAGCGAACGCTCGACGGCCAGCGGCAGCATGTCCCGCACCTGGAACGGCAGCGACTTGCGCATCTCCTTGGCCGGCAGGTTGGACACCGACATCTCGCGGACCACCAGCTGCGGGTTGGTCACGCCCAGCATGACCTTCTTGGTGTCGAACCGGCAGGCGGCCCAGAACTGCTTGAGGGCCAAGGTGACCGCGATCGGGTCCTGCACGACGCCGGCCTGCACGGTCCCCGCGGGCAGCGGGACCTGGCCGAAGTTGGTCAGGTTGTACTCGTCCTTGCCGCGGCGCACCTCCACCGCGCGGATGGAGGACGAGCCGATGTCCAGCCCGATCGGATTGACGCTAGCCATCGGTTTCCTTCCTCAGGCGACGGGGAGAGTGAGCAGATCGAGGTACCAGTCGGCGATCGGTGCCGCGGCGAACACCGCGACGAACGCGCCGGCGAGCATGTACGGGCCGAACGGGACGCGGCTCTTGAACCGCGCCAGCCGTACCGCCATCAGCGCCACGCCGGCCACGCCGCCGAGCAGGAAGCCGGCGAACGCGCCCACCGCGACCGCGCTCCAGCCGAGCCAGCCGAGGTGGAAGCCGAGCAGCGGGGCCAGCTTGATGTCGCCCCAGCCCATCGGGCCGAACAGCCGGATGCCGAGGAACAGCAGCCACATCGCGGCGGCCGCCAGGAAGCCCCGCAGGATCGCGCCGCTCTGGTCGGTCAGCACGGCGGCCGGGACCAGCAGGGCGACCGCGACGTAGTACGAGGGCCAGACGATCGCGTCCGGCAGGCGGTACAGGTCCAGGTCGATCATCGTCAGCGCGACGGCGACGGCGCCCAGGTACAGAAATGCGGGCAACTCCCAGGACAGGCCGAACCGTGCGGTGACCGCGAGGAACAGCACCGCCGTGAGCGATTCGACCAGCGGGTACCGGGCCGGGATCGGCGCCCGGCAGTCGGCGCACCGGCCGCGGAGCACCAGCCAGCCGAGCACCGGGATGTTGTGCCGGTTGCGCACGGCGCTGCCGCAGTGCGGGCAGTGCGAGCCCGGCCGGACCAGCGACTCGCCCCGGGGCACCCGGTGGATGACGACGTTGACGAACGACCCGGCCGCGAGGCCGAGGAGGGCAGCGATGCTGAGCAGCAGCGGCTGCGGCATGGCGTCCCTCCTCGGCTCTTGCGGACAGTGACGGTCAGCCGGATCAGGCGCCGGCGGTGATGCAGGCGGCGACGGTGGTCGACCCGGAGGTCTTCACCGAGCCACCGTTGCTGTTGTAGACGTAGACCTTGCCGCTGGTGCCGTTGCTGTTGGTGGCGCAGATCACGTAGGTCAGGCCGTTGTTCGCGAGCGCCATCGACGTGCCGTCGGAGAGGTTGACGGATCCGGTGGTGCCGCCGCCGGAGATGCTCAGCGTGAGCTTGCCGTTGGTCCCGGTGGTCTCCGTGAAGGTGTCCGGGTACTTGTTGCCGTTGTTGGTGTAGAACTGCTCGACCGCGCTGACCGCGCCGCGCAGGTCGGACTGGGCCGACTTGTCGGCCGCGCCCTGCCGGTAGTTCAGGTAGACCGGGACCGCGATGGCGACCAGCACGCCGATGATGACCACGACGACCAGGAGCTCGATGAGGGTGAAGCCCTCGTCGTCCTTCTTGGCGCGGAGCCGGCTGATGATGTCCTGCATTGGGGGTGCCTCCAGTGGCGTCAGGTGGGGTGATGTGGTGTTGTGGGCTCGGGCGCCCGACGTCGACCGGAGGACCGGCCGTCTACTGCTCCAGGGCGTCAGTTGCTCTGGATGTTCTGGTAGATGGTGAACATCGGTAGGTAGAGACAGATCACCATCCCGCCGACCACGGCACCCATGACGAGGACCATGATCGGTTCGATCGAAGCGGTCAGGGATTCGGCGGAACTGTCGACTTCCCTGTCGTAGAAATCGGCAACCTTGTCCAGCATCTGACTGATTTGGCCGCTTTCTTCGCCGACTTCGATCATCTGCGTGACCATCTCGGGAAAAATCTTGTGGTGGCGAAGCGCCGCGGACATGGGCTGGCCGTCGCGGACCGCGCTCTGCACGTCCTGCATCGCCCGGTTGATCACCTCGTTGCCGGTGGTCTCGCCGACCACCGACAGCGCCTGCATCACCGGCACGCCGACGTTGAGCAGCAGGCCGAGGTTGCGCGAGAAGCGGCTCATCGCGAGCTTGCGGAACAGCGGCCCGAACACCGGCAGCTTCAGCTTGATCTCGTCGACCTTCAGCCGGAAGTTGTCGTTGTCCCGGTACCGGCGTTTGTAGAGCACCGTGCCGGTGATGCCGGCGGCCAGCACCAGCGGGCCGATCCAGCCCATGTTGTGACTGGTGTCGACCAGGAACTGGGTGATCGCCGGTAGTTCGCCGCCGAGATTCTTGAACATCTTCTCGAAGACCGGCACGATGAAGATCAACACGGCCGCGATCAGCACGAAGGTGAACGACAGGACGATCGCCGGATAGGTCAGCGCCGCCTTGATCTTGCCGCGCAGCGCGGTGTCCTTCTCCAGGCTGGCCGCGATCTGCTCGAGAGCGCGGTCGATCATGCCGCCCGCCTCGCCGGCGCGGATCATGGCGACCATCAGGCGGGGGAACACCTTCTCGTGCCGGGCCATCGACGCGGACAGCGAGACACCGCCGGCCACGTCCGTGCGTACCTCGGAGACCGCCTTCTTCAGCGTGGCCGCCGAGGTCTGTTCCTCCAGGATGGACAGTGAGCGCAGCAGCGACATGCCGGACGCGGTCATGGTGGCGAACTGCCGGGCGAACACCGCCAGGTCCTTGAGCTTGGTGCGGTTGCCCAGGCCGGGGATCTTCAGATCCTTGTTCAGGCCCTGGCCCGCCGCGGTCAGCTCGAGCGGAACCTCACCGCGCTGCTTGAGCATGTGCATTGCGGCCGACTCGTTCGCCGCCTCGACGGTGCCCTTGGTCTTGCGGCCGGTCGAGTCGA
>DATEOS010000066.1:0-2693 GCA_035273815.1 Candidatus Limnocylindria bacterium | reverse complement strand
TTGGCTGGGAAAGAGTTTGAGAAGAAAGGTGAAGATCCCGCGACCGTCGTACAGGAAATAGAACAGCGAGAACAGCATGATTGCCAGACCGGCGAAGAAGTGCCCGATGCCCGCACTGATATCGGCGGCATAGGAGGCGATTGTGTCCCTGCTGTCGGCGAGGAAGCTCTGCAGCCGGTCGCCCCAGGTGCCGACGTCGAACCATCCGGGACCGAGGTTGAGCGGCCCGCTCTCCAGCCAGTCGACCAGCTGGTTGAAGCCGCTGACGACGTTGCCGGACAGCGAGGTGGACTGACTGACGATCTGGGTGGTGATCAGGGCGAGCACACCGGCGATCAGCGCCAGGCCGCCGAGGACGGTGACGGCAGTCGCCGCTCCGCGCGGCAGCCGCCACTTCCGCAGCCGGTTCGCCACGGGCTGAAGCAGCGCCGTAACCAGGATGGCGACGACGACGGGCACCAGTACTTCAGACAGGTAGCGTGCGATCCAGCCGAGCCCGTAGACCATGACGGCGATGGCGATGAGGCGCCAGCTCCAGGCGGCGGCAACCTGAAGCCCTCGCGGCACGATGGAATCGGATTGCGTCATCGCCAGGACGTTGGGCTGCATCACCGGCTCGGGCAGCGGGGGCTGACTCGAGCCCACAGCCTTGTCGGTCCCGTCCAGCGTTGGCTCGGCGGAGCCAGGTCCGACCGGACGCCAATCGATCCGTCCCCTCACCGCCCCAGCACGACCCTCACCCTGATCCGGCGACGTGGACTCTCGGACCGCTTCTGCGGCTTCTGAAGTCCCGGGTTCTCGGTCGGAAGCCGCCGGTTCTCCCTGATCAGGCCCAGCGATGGCCGACGAACCTTGCTGTGCGGTGAACAGCAACGGCACCTGAGAGCGAACACCGCGTCTGGCGGCTAGCCGTGCGCGGATATCGCTGAATACGGACACCGCTTCCTCCTGGATCTGCCGCCGCCCGCCCACCACCGTACTCACTCCCCAGCCTTTCGAGTCCTCAGGACCGGCCGGCGAGCAGGCAGACTAATGGCCGTGAACGCCACGCGCCCGGCGCCGAGCTGGCTTCGCCGCGACCGCTCCATCCGGATGCCACGCGAAGTCATCGTTCTCGGACTGATCGCATTCTGCGTGGCCGTTGGCTTCGGAGTGCTGATTCCGGTGCTGCCGGTCTTCGCCCGCAGCTTCGGGGTCGACAACTTCGCCGTCGGCGCAGTGGTGTCGGTCTTCGCTCTGATGCGCCTGGTTACTGCCCCGTTCTGCGGCCGCATGATCAACCGCGCCGGGGAGCGGGTGATCTTGGCACTGGGCATCTTCATCGTGGCTGTCTCCAGCGGCTTGGCCGGTATCTCACAGTCCTATCCGCAACTGCTGCTCCTGCGTGGGGTGGGCGGCTTCGGATCGGCCATGTTCACCGTGGCCGCGACGACGCTATTGCTGACCTCGGTGGAGACCGGGCTGCGGGGTCGGGCCAGCGGTGTATTCCAAGCTGGATTCCTGATCGGCGGGATGACCGGTCCAGCTATTGGAGGCCTGTTGTCAGCCATCTCGATGACCGCGCCGTTTTTCTTCTACGCCGCCACCTTGGTCGTGGCGGGAACTGTGGGCCTGCTGATGTTGGGCCGTTCGGGAGCCAGCCCATCGGCGCGGGCGGCGGGTGAAGTGGTGCCGCTGCGGCTGGTCGTCCGAGATCGGAGTTATCAGGCTGCCTGCATGGCCAACCTCGCGCAGGGATGGACCTCGTTCGGCGTCCGGATGTCCTTCGTGCCGGTTCTCGTGGTCGAGGTCCTGGATCGGCCGACGTCGTGGACGGGGGTGGCTTTTGCCTGCGCATCGGTCGTCCAGACGCTCGCGGTGGTACCGGCGGGTAAGTTCGTCGACACGGTGGGTCGCCGTCCGGCGATGATCATCGGCGGCACCCTCGGAGGGGTATCGATCCTGGCGGTTCCGTTCGCGCCTAACGTCTGGCTGCTGATCCTGGCGCTCTGTGTTTACGGTGTCGCTTCGGCCTTTCTCGGCACGGCCCCGGCCGCAGCAGTGGGAGATGCGGCGGGGGCCCACGGCGGTTCGGCGGTGGCAATCTTCTCCATGTGCTCCGATGTCGGCGCGATCATCGGTCCGCTGGCCGCCGGCCTCTTGGCCGACAAAGTGTCGTACGGTGTCGCCTTCGGGGTCGGTGCCGGCCTGCTGGTTGCCGGCGCAGGCGCAGCGCTGCGGATGCCCCGGAGGCAAAGGAATCGCCGAACCGAGGAACTCGATGGGTCCACGACCGCTCGCTGAACTCATCAGCGCTGACTGGGCTGAGGCACTAGCGCCGGTGGCGCCCGCCATCGCCGCGATGGGCGGCTTTCTACGCGCTGAACTGGCCGCCGGGCGGAACTACCTGCCGGCCGGTCAATACGTGCTGCGAGCATTCAGCCGGCCGCTCGCCGACGTCCGGATCCTGATCGTCGGGCAAGACCCGTATCCCACTCCAGGGCACCCGGTGGGCCTGTCGTTTTCGGTGGCGGCGGACGTCCGGCCGATCCCCCGCTCATTGCAGAACATCTATGCCGAACTCCATGCTGATCTAGGTATTCCACCCGTCGAATGCGGTGACCTGACGCCGTGGTTCACCCAAGGTGTCCTGCTGCTGAATCGGGTGCTGACCGTCCAGCCTGGACGCTCCGGCTCCCATCGGGGGCGAGGCT
>DATEOS010000065.1:0-11154 GCA_035273815.1 Candidatus Limnocylindria bacterium | reverse complement strand
CGCCTGGTCGGCCCCCGCCGGGCCGCCCGCCACCGGGCCGCTGGCCGCCCGGACGGCGATCAGGTCGTCGGTCGTATGTCATCGGGCGAACCTTAGTCGTTCAGTTCGCCGTGCGCCAGACTGCGGGCAGAGTACGGGCGCCGGATCAGAAACCGCTGCTGCCCCCTCCGCCACCACCACCCCCGCCTCCGCCGAAGCCGCCGCCGCCTGACGACGAGCTGCTCGAGGCAGGGCTGGAGCCGATGCTGCCCAGCGAGCCGAACATGCCGCCGATGTCGGGCGTGCCCGAGCCGGAGAAGAGGCCGCCGCCTCCACCGCCTGATCCGAACCCGCCGCCGGAGAGGCTGGACGAGTCCCCGCTGCCCAGCCACGTCGGGTAGTAGCCGCCGGCACCGGCGACGCCCTCGCGCATGTCGGCCAGGCTGCGCTCCAGCACCCGGGCGACCTCCTGGTGCAGGCCCAGCGCGATGCCCCACACAACTGCCTTGTCGGGCGTATCGGCCAGGGTCCGGATTTGCGGGTCCTGCACCACCTGGTTCATGTCGCGTGCCTGCTCGAGCGTCTTCTGCAGCGTGCGTCGGTAGGCCTTCAGCATGGCGTCCACGTAGGCGCCTTCCCGGGTGCGCTGGCTCATGGCGTGCCCGAAGGCGATGGTGCCGATCCCGCCCACGCCCAGGGCGAAGCCGAGAAGCGTCAGCCCGGACATCGGGATGATGTAGCCCAGGACGACCAGGACGCCACCAATCACCAGCTCCGCAATGCCGATGCCGCTCCAGCGGTTGATCAGCGGCGACGGCATGCGGGCCAGCCAACCCAGGCGCACCGCCTCTTCCTCGAGCTCCTCCTTGACCGGTTCGAGCTGGTCGTTGATGTGCCACAGCTGATTGCGGGTCACAACCCCGTCGCTGTGGCCGGCGCGGCGCACGATCTCGTACGCCTCGGCCTCCGGCTTGGGGAGCTGCTTGCGGTCGTGTGGCAGCTTCAGGATGTCGATGGCCGGGTCGATGAGCGGGTTCGCCTCGTCATCCGACTTCACGTTCTTCACCTGGTCAAGGTTGCGGAAGGCGATGTAGCCCGTTCCGGCCAGCTCGACCAGGGTGGTGTTGATGCTCTGCTGCGAGGCGCGTCCGGCGCGGATCACGGTGGCCAGCGGCGGCGTCATGTCGGCTGGCGGTCCGGCCATCAGGATCGACGGCGAATCGGTCAGCTCCGGGTCGTCGCCGTAGCGTTTCCAGGCGGCGAAGGCGAAGCCCAGCGTGACGATCACCGCCAGCGCGCTGCCGGGGATGCCGATCAGCGCATTGGCGGTGCGATACAGCTGCAGCTCCGCCACGCGGGTCGGGGTGATCTGGGCGTCGACCGCGTCGACGGCGGCGATCAGTCCCCGACCGACGTCACCATCCCGGATGGCCGGGATGATCACGTCATCGCGCAGACGCGCCTGCGGGTCCTCCGACAGGTAGACGGCCTTGAAGCCGCTGCCCGCGTAGGTGCTCAGGGTGCCGTGCTGGAAGGTCGGGTCGTCGAAGCTGAGCAGGATCACGAAGCCGTCATCGAAGCCCCGCCGCCCGACGCCCCACTCGTCCATGAGGCGCCGCGCATCGGCCAGGTTGGCGTCGTTCCCCACGAATGGCGCCATCCGGCTGTAGATCACCACTTCGGCCCCGGTGCGGTTCTCGATGGCGTCGATCCGCGATTCGAGCAAAGCCGCCGTCTGCGAATCCAGGGCATTGGCCGGGTCGTAGACCGCCTGGTCGACGACTGGATCTGGGAAGGTCAGGCCGCTGCTGCCAAGGGCGCCGATCGCGAACGGCAGGCCGAACTGGGAGAGCGCCAGCAGCCCGACGGCGACGATCGGCCAGAAGAAGCGGCGCAGCATGGGGGCGCAGCATAGCGCGCCCGCCGCCCGATCCCCGCTATGCTTGGCACGCAGCCTGCTTCCTTCTGCGAAGCAAGCGAACGTCGAGGCCAGCTCGCGCCCACGGGCACGAGCCACAACCGTCGCCCTTCTGCGGCCGCACCGCGGCCGGGGCCTCGCGAAGAATCCCGCAACGGAGTCTCACCTTGATGCGACGCGTCGCGGCGCAGTGCGCCGCGCTGGTCGCCGTGGCCATCGTGGCCGTGGCGGCGCTGATGCCCACTCCATCGCCGGCCGGGGCGGCGGGGGTCTCCCGCTGGGCCGGCTTGCCGCCACCCGATGTGCAGCAGCCCCACCATCCTGCCAAGCGCGACCACGCGGACCGGCATAAGGCCCGTGAGCGCCAGAGGGCAACCGAGCCCTCCGTGAGTGGCACGGCCAGCAACTATCCCGGTACCGCCGGCTACCTTGGCGTGCCGTCGGTGGCGCTGCCCGGAGCGCTGGGGGGCAACTACACCGGATCGGTCGAGGGTTACGTCACCGTCTGCGCGGATCGCTGTGCCCGGCTGCCGGTGGTGGACTGGTGCCAGTGCTTCTGGGGCTCCGCCGAGCAGCGGGTGGTCGACCTGTCGCAAGCCGCCTGGCCGCTGGTTACCGATCGGCCGCTGTCCGCCGGCCTGGTGCGCGTGCGCATCCTGCTCAACGACTCGGCGCTGACCGCCGCCTCACGCCCGGTCGCGCACGACGGCTAGTGGCAGGTCGCCGCGACGGACGCGGGTGGCTGCGGCACCCCGTCGATCTGGTCGGTGAAGGTGCTGGTCTGGCCGCCGTCGATCTGGCCGGTGGTCACGGTCGTCGTACGGATGGCATAGCCGTTCGCGTCCCGCGCCTCGAGCCGGCAGCTGGCTGAGCCGCGTGACGTGCCCTGGTTCTCCACGCTGAACGTGACAACCGCCGCGTTCGCCGGTCCGGCGGTCACGGACACCACCTCCGCCTGGTAGGGACCGACGCCACGCATCGCCAGGCTGGCCCAGATGGCCAGCCCCACCACGCCGGCGATGATGGCCACCACCATGGTGCCGTGGTACTGACTGGCCGATGGCGTCGCCATGCCGGCCCGGTTGCAGACCTCGCAGATCGACTCGTCCGGGCCGATCTCGCGGCCGCACTTGATGCAGTGCCGCTGTGGCCGAACGTCGTCCGCCTTCGGTTGGGTCACGACGCAGGTGTCAGCCGCTCGCCGGCGGCGATCGGCACCGTCAACCAGTTCTCCTGCGGTGCCAACGGACAGCTCCAGCGCTCGTCGTAGACGCAGGACGGGTGGTAGGCGTAGTTGAAGTCCAGGACCAGCTGGTCGCCGTCCGAGCCCAGGTCGGCACCCTTGGCCGAATCCCACAGATAGCGGCCGCCGCCGTACGTCTCCGCGCCGGAGGTGCCGTCGCGGAAGGGAATGAAGATGCCGCCCGCGTATTCGTTCAGCCAGTAGACCGCCAGTCGCTGCTCGACCCCCTCGAGGGCGAAGGCGACCCAGCCGATGCGAGTGAACGGCATGGCCAGGCCCTCGCCCGATCGCGGCACGTCCGGCGCCTCTGCCCGTGGGTCCGGTTCCAGGGGGGCGCTGAATCGCAGGGCGGCGTCATGGCGCCAGTAGGCCAGCCCCTGGAACGTGGCGCGGCGCCCTTCCGGCACCGGAGACGAGGGATGCTCGGCGAACAGCCGATCTTTCCCGGCGCGGAAGTTGACGAGCCGCAGCTGGGGGGCGCGGCCGTCCTGGCGCAGGGCGGCGTACATCGCTGCCACTCGCCGTCGCCAGTCGGCGAGGTCAAGGTGTTCGGACATGGTGCGCGGAAAGGATACGAGCGGGGCGCTCAGGGCGCCCCGCTCGTCATCGGTCCGGAGGAGAGTCGGCGCTACAGGAGCCCGTTGTCCTCCAGGAAGGTGCGCGCCACATCGGCCATGTCGGTCTGGTCGACCACGATCTCGACGCCCAGCTGGGTGAGCGCCTCGGTCGTCAGGGCAGCATTGATGGCGTTGATCGTCTCCGCCAAGTCGTCCGGGGCCGCGTCGGCCAGCTCCTGCGTGGCGACGCCCAGGATGTTCTGTGCCGGCTGCAGGGCCATGTCATCGTCGAGCAGCTTGAAGTTGAAGCTGACGATGTCCGGCTGCGTGGTGCAGACCTGTGCAACGTCCACGACCTCGGTGTCGAGGGCATCCGCCATCTCGGCGCTGCACGGCTCCAGCGTCTCGACGTCCACGGCGTCGATGTCGATGCCGTACACCTCGTTCAGGCCGGGTCCGCAGACCGGGTTCTCCGGGCAGCCGGGCGCCAAACCCCAGATCAGCTGGTCGGCGACGGCGGCCACGTCAGTCATGGTCTCCAGGCCGAGATCGGTGGCCGTCTCCTGTCGGACCGCGAAGCCATCGGCATCGGTCCCCGGCGAGAAGTCGAATCCCACCCAGCCCTTGGCGGCCAGCGGTTCCTGCAGATTATCCCAGGCTTCCTGCGGGTCGCTGGGCAGCTCGGCCGACTCCGTCAGCTGCGCCGCAAGGCCCCCGAGATACTCCGGGATCAGGTTGATTTCGCCGGCATCCATGGCGGCGTGCACGGCGGGGCGCTCGCCGATCTCCAGGTGTCGTTCGACCGTATAGCCCTTCGCCTCGAGCGCCTGGGCATACATCTCGCCGACCACGGCGGCCTCGTAGAAGCCGGCAGAGCCGACGCTCACGTCCGGCTTGCTGGCACTCTGACTGGAGCTCGCCTGCCCAGACGAGCTGCCGCTCCCACCCGGCGAGCAGGCACTCATCACGAGCGCCAGCATCGCCGCCCCGAGAGCGAGCGTGCGGTACCTCCGCATTGGGTCCTCCTTGTGTCATTTGGGGGGAATAGGTCTCGTGCGCCGCGTGGGGCACGCACCTGCGGGCCAGTCTAGCAGTGCACGTTTGATGCCTTCTTTAGGCCGTCCGGCCGGCCCCGGGTTCAGTCCGCGCGGCGAGCGCGTGCCTGGATTTCGGCCGCGGTCAGCTGACCGTCTCGCGCGCGGGCGAGTCCCCGAAGACGCGCTGGGGCAGGGTCGGACCGGCCTCCGGACCGGCCAGGCCAGGCGAGGTGAGGCGGCGCTCCAGCAGCGCGAAGCCGACCTCTGTCAGCAGCGCCAGGACCACCACCAGCAGGGCGGCGGCGAACACTTCGACCTCGTTGCTGACGGCCAGGCCGGCCAGGATGTAGGTGCCCAGCGTGTCTGCGCCGACGAGGCTCATCAGCGGCGCGGTGGCCATGATCGCCACCGCCGATGACCGGATGCCCGCCAGCACCACCGGCAGCGCCACCGGGACCTCCACGCGCGCCAGGAGCTGGACCTCGCTCATGCCCACCCCGCGGCCGGCCTCCTGCAGGTCCGGATCCACGCCGCGCAGGCCGGCATAGGCATTGGTCACGATGGGGGGAATGCCCAGCGCGACCAGCGCGATCAGGCCGGGCAGGAATCCATGGCCGCCGCGCTGCAACAACCCGGTGGTGAGCGGATAGACGATGCCCATCCAGCCCAGCGAGGGGATGGCGCGCCCGATGTTGCTCATCGCCACCGCCACCCCGGCGCCACGTCCGGTATGGCCGATGTACAGGCCGATGGGCAGTGCGATGGCCATCGCCACCGCCAGTGAGGCCGCCGCCAGCAGGATCTGGCCGACGATCATTTCCGGCAGAGTGTTGCGGCCCGTCCACTGCGCGGGATCGGTGTACCAGGCCAGGACCTCGCGCAGGAAATCGATCACGGCACGCCCGCCTCAGGCACCGCGAGCCGCCGACCACGGCGTCAGGCGGCGCTGCCCGAAGAGCAGCACCGCGTCGATGATCACCGACAGGACGACCACCAGCGCCACCCCGACCAGCGTGGCGGTGGGGAAGCGCTGCTTGATGCCGATGTTGACGATCAGATAGCCCAGCCCGCCCATGCCGATGAGAGTGGCGATCGTGACCAGGCCCATGATGGTCACCGTCGCGATGCGCAGCCCGGCCACGATGATCGGCACCGCAATGGGCACCTCCACGCGCCAGAGTCGCTGGGAGGCGGTGTAGCCCATCCCATCTGCCGCCTCCAGCACCTCGGGGGGGACGGAGCGCAGCGCGGTGACGATGTTGCGGACCAGGATCACCATCGCATAGCCCACCAGCGCGATCTCGGCAGTCAGCAGCGACAGGCCGGTGATCGGGATGAGCAGGACGAACAGGGCGATGCTGGGGATCGAGTAGAAGAGCCCCGTCGCCGCTAGCACCGGCCCGTACAGGCGGGGATAGCGCCGCACCAGCAGCGCGACTGCGAACGACAGCACGAAGCCGACCACGATGGCAATGCCGGTGATGACCAGCTGTTCGCCGATCCGTCGGGCCAGGACGTCGGCGTTCTCGAGGACCCAGTCCACGCGGAAGAACGGCTGTCCCTCCCTCACAGGGCCGATGTCTCCGCACGACCGACGGCAGCCGCATCGGCCGTGCCATCGGTGGCACCCGCGACTGGCGCGCGCAGCGCGTCGCTGATGGCATCCACGCTGATCGCTCCGAGCACCTTGTCGCGGCCGTCGACCACCACGCCCAGCTGCACGCTGGACAGCAGCATCGCCGACAGCGCGTCGCGCAGGGTCGTCTCCGGTTGGAGGGTCGGTGAGCCCGGGATCGCCAGCTCTGCGGTCACCGCCGAGTCCGCCCGGATGTCATTGCTGTCGATCCAGCCGATGGGCCGATCGGCCTCGTCGACCACCAGCCCATGCCCGTCATGGCTGCTCCCTATCCGCGTGAGGGCCTCCCCGCCGGGCTCGCCGAGGCGGACGATGATCGGCTGCTCGAGGTCCAGGTCGCGGACGCGTCCGAGCGACAGGCGCTTGAGGCCCCGATCGGACCCCACGAAGTGCTCCACGAACTCGCTGGCCGGGTTGGCCAGGATGGCATCGGGCGTGTCGAACTGGGCCAGGACGCCGCCGCGCTGAAGGATGGCGATGCGGTCCGCCATCTTGATCGCCTCGTCCACGTCGTGGGTGACGAAGACGACCGTCTTGCGCACCTGCGCCTGCAGCCGCAGGAACTCGTTTTGCAGCCGCTCTCGGCGGATGGGGTCGACCGCGCCGAACGGCTCGTCCAGCAGCATCACTGGCGGATCGGCGGCGAGCGCGCGCGCCACCCCGATCCGTTGGCGCTCGCCGCCGGACAGGGCGGCCGGGTAGCGACCGGCGTAGGCGGCAGGGTCCAGCCCCACCAGCTCCAGCAGCTCGTCGACGCGGGACCTGATGCGCGCGGCCGGCCAATGGAGTAGGCGCGGCACGATGGCCACGTTGTCGGCCACCGTCATGTGCGGGAAGAGCCCGACCTGCTGGATCACGTAGCCGATCCGCCGCCGCAGCTCGACCGCTGGCAGCGCGGCCACGTCCTCGCCGTCGATGGTGATGCGCCCACCCGTCGGCTCGATCAAGCGGTTGATCATCTTCATGGTGGTCGTCTTGCCACAGCCGGACGGCCCGACCAGTACGCAGATCTCGCCGGCGTTGATGGTCAGCGACAGGTCATCGACGGCCGGAGGTGCATCGCCGTAGCGCTTGGTGACATGCTCCAGGGCGACAACCGCGCCGCCGGCCGCGGGCGCGGGCGGTGACGGTGTCGGCTGCGGGACGGCCTCCGGGGCTGTGCTCACCGCGGAATGATACGGAGGTGGCGGCGCGCTGCCGCGCAATCGGTCAGGAGCCGTTCAGCTGCCAGATGCGGAGCGCGGCGTTCTCGAAGACCTTGTGCAGCTCCGGGCCCTCCGCGAATTGGGTGGGCGTGGCGCAGTCGCTTGGTCGGCCGCTGTCGAGCAGGTAGGTCGCGTTGAGCTGCCGCATCATCGCCGCGGTGTCACGCATGTCGCCGGTGCAGTAGATGGTGCGCACCTCGTCGGCCCGCTGGTCCGGGTCGAAGCCCAGGTTGGCGATGTACGGCGTGTAGGTGATCAGCCGCAGGCGTCCGGCGGCATCGGTCGGGGAGTTCAGCCAGCCATCGGTCGCGAAAACCGCCCCATCGGGCGTGTTGGCGGCGATCCAGTTCGCCGCCTCCACCCCGTTCCAGTCCAGCACCTGCTCGCGGTTGAAGGCGGTCCAGCCGGCCACCAGCAGCGGTGAGGGAAGGGACAGCAGCAGCACCAGGCCAATCGCCGGCCACGGCCAGCGGCGGATGAACCACGCCGCCAGCAGGGCGACCGCGATCCACATCGCCTGGAAGTACTTGTTCATGTCGAAGGCGACGTCGCTGACCTGCGCCAGATTCGGGATGGCGAACAGCGCCACCGCCCAGGCACCCAGGAAAACCCGAGCCTTCAGGTCGCGTACGAAGAGCGCGCCGATGGCGAGCACGAACGGCACGCCAAGGTTGGTGAGGTAGAAGAAGACGACCGCGGCCGGCCCGTCCGCCAGCGGGGCCGACTCCCAGCCGAGGTAGAACTTGAGCGCCCCCGAGCCGCTCGCGTTTACCAGCGGAGCCACCGCGAAGGGGACGGCCAGGATGAATGGCGCCAGCAGCAGGGCGGCGTTGCGCGGTGCATCGGCATCCACCAGTCGCCGCCCGATGACGACGTACAGCAGTGCCACCACGCCGAACGCGGGGAAGAAGAAGAAGTGGAACGGCGCGAGGAGGGCGCCGAGCACGCCGGTCGCCAGGATGAGCGGCGGCCGATCGCGCGCGCCTCGTTGTCGCTCCTCCTGCGTCGGCAGGCCGGCGATCAGCAGCAGGATGGCGCCGACCAGGATCGGCAGGCCCAGCGTGGTGGCCCGATGGACCAGCAGCCCGGTGGCCATCACCGACGGGATGCGGAAGTAGGGCCAGGCCGCGTCGCCCTGGGAGTCGTACCAGCTGTTGTCGTACGAGTGGGCGGTCACCAGCGAGATCGGGTCGCCGTACCCGGCGGCAACGTCGCCGACCAGCCGCATCCAGGCCAGCCCGCCGCCGAAGACGACCAGGACGGCCGCCAACACCGCCGCGCGTCGTGCGCCACGTCCCCGCAGGAGCCTTCGTCCCAGCCCGTGGACCAGCAGCGCCAGGGCGCCGGCCAGGATGGCAGACGAGGTCACGAAGGCGGGGATCGCGAACATGCCCGCCGCCTTGGCGGCGATGGCGGCGTGGAAGTCGGCGAACCAGTGGTACACCAGCGGCGCGCCGGCGAAGTAAGGGACCTGCGGCGGGAAGTTGCCGGCGTTCAGCGATTGGGCGATTGACAGGTGCACCCCCAGGTCGCTCCAGTTGGAGCCGCCGGCGCTCACCCCGGTGTCGGTGGGGTGCCACAGGCCTGAGTCCAGGGTCAGCCCGACGAACGCCGCCGACAGGGCGGCGATCGCGAAGGCGACCCCGTTGCGCCGCAGGGCGCGCACCCCGTTGCGCAGCTGAGCCGCAAAGGGGGAGGGGCCGGCGCGCCAGGCCACCACGACCAGCGGCGCCATCAGCACCGCTGCCGCCAGGAAGATCGTCTCGCGGCGGTAGCCGCCCAGCAGGACCGAGAGCCAGTAGACCAGGTGCGCCGACAGGGCGACCGACAGGACGATCGCCAGGCCCAGCCGGCCCGTGGCGGCGATCCGCGGCTTCAGCCAGGCCACCGCCACCCAACCCGGGACCACGAAGAGCAGAGGCCAGATGACGAAGGTCGCCAGGGCCGGTACGAACCAGGCGGCGAGGAGAGCCACGCCGCAGGCACCGGCGGCGATCGCCGCCGCGGCGGCATTGCCGCGCAGGATCAGGCCGGCGACGGTGGGTGCACGCTCCGTGGCCGTCATCGGGGCCGGATCATACGGCAGCCCCGGCGCCGCGACCGGGCCGGATCAGGCGCGGAGCAGTGAGTCAGCCGTGCGGGCTGGAGGTCGCCAGGCGAGGAAGCGGCTGCCGCGGATCGAGCAGGGCCACGATCCGGTCGACCTGGGCCGGCGTCAGCGTCTGGTCGCGGATGACGCGAGACGCCAGGCGTTCCAGGTCGCCCTCGACGTGGATGCCGGGCGCCTGGTCGCGCTCCCAGCTGACATCCATGCCGGGCTCCGTGACCAGGACCGCCTCGACCACGCACGGCTGGGTGGCGCGCTCCAGGTACAGCTCCAGGCGATGTCCCGCCAGGCGCGCTTCGTTCACCGGCCGCGCGTCCCACGGGATCCACGAGTCGGTCGAGCGGTTCCAGCGATACCAGTGACCGTTGCGCTTCCGGAAGCGGCCGTTCAGGCCGGCTCGCAGGATGGTCCACGTGCCGCCCGGGCCGACCACGATCGTCTCGATCTCGGCCGTACCGGCCGGCGTCACCTTGCGGAAATAGTGGTAGCCGTCATCCAGCCGCCGGCCGAGGATCGTGGCCAGCCGATCGCCGCCCAGCGAGGACAGCGAATGGAGGCCGAAGCGGCTATTTCTCGGATTGATGGGGTGCAGGATCATGGCCGCTGGTGCACCGGGACAACGGGTGAGACCGAAAATTCTAGCGCGAGCCCGTTGGACCGCCTAGGGCCCGATCGGGGTATCGGCTGATAGGATGCCAGTCATGGATGAAGCAGAGGTCAATGGGACCGGAACCGGCCTCCTGGAGCTCGGCGCCGACCTCGAAAGCGCCGTCCGAACCCTGCTCGAGGAGATCGGCGAGGACGCCGATCGCGACGGCCTGGCCGGAACGCCATCGCGCGTGCGGCGCATGTACGCCGAGCTGACCGAAGGCTATCGGACCGATCCGGACGCGCTCATCAATCGGGCCTGCTTCGACGTCGACTACGACGAGATGGTTGTCGTGCGCGACATCGAGTTCTATTCATTGTGCGAGCACCACCTGCTGCCGTTCTATGGCCACGCGCACGTTGGCTACCTGCCGCGCGGCCGAGTCATCGGCCTGTCGAAGATCCCGCGCATCGTGGACATGTACGCGCACCGCCTGCAGGTGCAGGAGCGGATGACCCAGCAGGTGGCCCAATTCCTGATGGATCGCCTGGAGCCGAAGGGCGTGGCCTGCGTCATCGAGGCCACGCACCTGTGCACCATGATGCGCGGCGTGAGGAAGCAGGAGGCGAGCATGGTGACCAGCGCCATGCTGGGGACCTTCCGCCGCGACCCCAAGACACGTGGCGAGTTCCTGACGTTGATCGGCCGCTCCTCGCCCATCGGCGGCTGAGGCCGGCTCGTCGGCTTCTCGCTACCTGGCGCCGATTCTCGTCCGATGGAATTCCTCTGCTTGTCCGATAGTCCCGCCCCGCGAGAATCTCCGTCTCCGCTGGCTAGAATCGGGATTCTGATGCCCTACGCACCCCTCCTCTCCGATGACGAG
>DATEOS010000064.1:0-2152 GCA_035273815.1 Candidatus Limnocylindria bacterium | reverse complement strand
AGAGGCGCCATCGGATGACTGATGGCGTGGTTAGCTCTCCGCACAGCGTTCCCCATGTGCTCCGTGGGCATCGGGCACGCTCAAGAGACAGGTGGCTGACCAGTCCGCGTTGCTGCCGTCGATGACAACGGACGCCGATTCTGGCTGGTCCGAAACCAGTTCCACTGTCACGTACCCGCGAAACGTCGCCTGCCGCTCCGAGCATCCTTTCATGTCCAGCCGGCAGACGCCCGGATGAACCAGGACCTCACTGGCTTCGTCCCAGTACGCCGCCAAGAGACGCCGGGCCATCTCCACGGCGCGATCGCAATCCTCCGCCGAGACCGTTTCCTGGCACGTGATATCGGGGCGCGGCAGGAGGGCGCAGCCAGTCAAGGCGGCACTGATCGCAACCAGGACTGCCGCCACGATCGTCCGCCGCATGCCAGCGATTCTGCCCGGAAATGGGTATTGACACTATCGAACGCCCGTTCGTATGATAGTTCTCCATTTAGAACGCCTGTTCTGCTAGAACATCGCAGGCGAAGGAGCACGAAACGATGGCACTCACCAAGATCACGCCGGTCCCTGCGCGAGTGCGCTGGGATCGGCGCCACGGACGCCCCACCTCGGTACAGATGGGCGATCGGCAGTTGACCGTCCGCGGCCTGGAAGCGGTCCGCGACGAAACCGCCGCCTATCCCGCCGATCGCGGTCCCCGCATCACCTTGCTGGTCGAGACTGATGCCGGCCAGGCCTCACTGGTCTTCGACGGCCGGCAGCGCCGCTGGTACGTGGAGGCGCTGGACCAGGCTGCCTAGCCCGAAGCGGTCGCCTCGCTCGCCTCGGGCGTGTCGATCGGTTCCCAGCCGACGATCCAGATGGGGCCGTCGCCGGCCTCGACCCGTCGCGCCTCGCCGCCCGGGTCAACCAGGCTGGTTCGGGTCAGGCGCACCGGACGACCGTCCATCTCGGCGATCGGTCCTGCCAGAGGCGTCAGGGAGAAGGTGAACTGCCAGGCGCGCACCTGGTCGTGGATGCGCCGTGCCGGCTGCGTCCAGTCCACCGCCACGTAGTCGTCCCCGAAGTGGCCGGCCCAGGTCGCGCCCTCGCTCGGCTGCGGATCGCCGGGATCGCCGGCTGCTACACGCTCCAGCACGCCCGGCAGCAGCCCCAATGCCACCGCACCCATCCGGGGCGCGACATTCCAGATGTCGAAGTCGTCGTCCTGCATCGGCACCGTTGCCTGGGCCAGGGTTGGCCCGGTATCGAGCTCGGCATCCATGCGGTGCCAGGTCACGCCGTACTGTCCGTCCCCGTCGCGGAACGCCCAGGCCAGCGGGATCGGTCCGCGATGCCGCGGCAGCATGGCGGGGTGGCAATTGATCGAGCCCAGCCGCGGCACCTGCAGGGCGGTCATCGGGATACGCCACGGGAAGCCCCAGCACACCACCAGGTCTGGCGCATACGCCCGCAGCAGCGGCTCGATGCCGTGCTTCGAGCTGACCAGAAGCACGTCCACGCCGGCGGGCGCCGACCCATCGGTCATGTTCAGCGGTCCCTCGACGGGGTGGTCGCGCCGCGCGGTGAGCACTGCTACCGGCCGGTGGCCAAGGCCGCGCAAGGTTTCCGCCAGGCCCTGGGCGACCGGAGGAACGGTCGAGATGAGGACGATGCGCCAGCCGCTGTCTGCCATGCGCCGCGAGTCTAGCCCGTACAATCTGCGCCGCGAGCCTCGACGAACGGCGCTCAATGCCCTCCCGATCCTCGCGCAGGAGATACGCAGACCACCGACCTGACAGGGCTTCCCTTTAACCAGCTGACCGCCCGCCTCGCCAGTCGCGAGCCGATCCCGGGCGGTGGCTCCGCCGCGGCGCTCGCCGGCGCCATGGGCGCCGCGCTGGTGGCCATGGTCGCCGAACTGACCATCGGGCGGCCCGATGCGGCGCCCCACGAGCAGTCCCTGCGCGAGCTGCGCGACGGCGCGGTTGCGAGGCTTGACCTGCTGCAGCGCCTGGCCGAGCAGGATGCCGCCGCCTATGAGGCGGTGGTGACGGCGCGACGCCTCCCCAGGGAATCCGATGAGCAACGCGCAGTGCGTGGCGCCGAGCTGGGGCGCGCGATGGTGGCGGCCGCCGAGGTCCCGCTGCGGACCGCCGAGGTGGCCGTCGAA
>DATEOS010000063.1:0-18628 GCA_035273815.1 Candidatus Limnocylindria bacterium | reverse complement strand
GGCGGAGGACGTCGCCGGGGCGCTCGACACGGAGTCGTTGAAGGCGGCCACGCGCTGCCAGAGCAGGATCCCGCCCACCGTGACGACGATCAGCAGGAGCAGGGCGGCGAGCCCCAGGATGACCTTGATCGATGGTCCGCGGCGGCGGGCTACGGCCGCGCTGGAGCTCCCGGAGCGACCGCCGCCGCCGGTCAGCTCAGCGTACGGGTCGTGTCCCTGGGCCTGCAGCTCGTCCTCGTAGCCGGCTGAAGGACGGATGTGTCGTGCCCGATCCCTCGACGATGCGGATGTGCGGTTGCGACGGATCATCTGGCGCGACTGTGCATGCGGACTCCCGTGTGGGCGGGCGGCGACAGGATAGCGGGGTCGCTTCCGGCGTGCCGGTGGCGGCCGTAAGCCGCTGGTCACCGCGCAGTAAGCGTGTGGCGACAGGATCAGCCCATGACCCAGCTCGCTGTAGGGCCGGTGGCGGCGGCAGTGACCGATACGCTGCTCGCCAGCCTTGATCCAGAGCAACGGGCGGCCGCCACGTTGCCGGACGGGCCAGCCTTGATCATTGCCCCCGCCGGCAGCGGCAAGACGACGACGCTGATCGCGCGCCTCGGCGTGCTGCTGGCCCGTGGCGTACCGCCGGAACGCATCGCGGTGGCCACCTTCAACCGCGACGCCGCCTTGGAGCTGTCGGCGCGCATCGGGGCGCGGCTGGCGCCCACCATCCCGGCCGCCGGCCGCATCGAGGTCCGGACCCTGCACGCGCTCGCCCGCCAGGTGGTGCTCGACGGAGGCCAGGCCGGCAGACTGGTGAGCGACCGACTGCCCCTGCTGCGCACCGTGCTGCGCCGGTCAGCCACAACCGCGGCCCCGGACGATCCACCACTGCCGGACGCCGCGGCACTGGACACGGAGATCTCGGCCTGGAAGGTCGAGCGGCGCGCACCGCAGCATCGCGAGCTCGTGGATGCCTATCGCGCCATGCTGGCCTCGACCGGAGCCGTCGACTTCGACGACCTGGTGGTCGGGGCGGCCGATGCGCTGGAATCGGACCCACGCCTCCGCCTGCGCTGGCAGGGCCGATTCACGCACCTCTGCGTGGACGAGTTCCAGGACGTCGATGCGGCACAGCTGCGCCTGGTGCGGTTACTGGCCGAGCCGCAGCGCAACCTGTTCGTGGTGGGCGATGACGACCAGACCATCTATGCCTGGCGGCTCGCGGACGTACGCCGGATCCTGAGCTTCGAGGCCCTCTACCCCGGCACCCATCGCGTACAGCTGGCCACCAATTACCGATGCCCCGCTCCCGTGGTCGCGATCTCCCGACGGCTGATCGGCACCAACCGGGAGCGGTTCGTCAAGCGCATCGATCCCTCCCCGGCCGCCGGCGGCGATCCGGACACCATCCTGGCCTACCCCACGACGGACGACGGATGGCCCGATGGCCTGGTCGGCCTGGCGGCTGCCGAGACCGATGCGCGGCGCACGGTCTGCTTCCTGGCGCGGACCCGCTCCGAGCTGGGACCGATGCTGCTCGCCCTCGCCCGAGCCGGCGTCCCGCATACGACCGCGGTGCCGGCCGCGGCCCAGGCCGACTCGGTCCAACGGCTGGTCACCGCGGCGCGAGGGCTGCCCGGGCACCTTGCGCCATTCGAGGCGCTGCTTGGCCTCCGCGCGGGCCACGGCTGGCGCCGCGCCGATGCCAACGACTCGCTCTCGGACGACGACCACGCGGCGCTCGACGCGCTGCTGGGCTGGGCGGTGGGCATCGCGCGGCTTGATCGGTTCCTGGAGGCGTACGACCGCGCCGTCGCGCGGCTCGAGGCGTTGCGCCGGCCTGATGCGGCGATCGAGCTCGTCACGGTGCATGGGGCCAAGGGACGCGAGTGGCAGACCGTCGTCGTGCTGGGGATGGAGGAGGATCGGTTCCCGAACCGGCGCGCGCTGGTGGACGCCGCAGACCCGGCGCGCGCGATCGAGGAGGAGCGGCGACTGGCCTATGTGGCGCTGACCCGCGCCACCCGACGATTGATCCTGGCCTACGACCCCGCGCGCCCGTCGCGCTTTCTTGGCGAGATGGGGATCGGGCCTACAGGCCGACCTGGGGCGCGACCGCCGTAAGGAAGCGGACCATGTTGGCCACGTGCACGTCGAAGTCCAGGCCCAGCTCATCGGCCCCGGCCACGAGCATGTCGCGCGGGACCGCGCGGGCAAAGGCCCTGTCCTTCATCCGCTTGCGCACGTTGGCCGGCTCTACGTCGGCCAACTTCCTGGTCGGACGCATCAGCGCAACCGCCACCAGGAAACCGGACAGCTCGTCGCAGGCGTAGACCAGGTGGTCGAGCCGCGTGGTGCGCGGGATGCCCAAGGCGTCGTTGTGGCGCCGCACGGCGTCCACGAGGTCGGCCGGATAGCCGCGTCGCGCCATCTCATCGGCCCCAATGGCTCCGTGGGTCGATGCGTCCGGGTGCCGCTCGTAGTCGAGGTCATGGAGCAGACCTGCGATCCCCCAGCGTTCAACCGTGGCCTCGTCCAGGCCGTCCGCGGCGGCATAGCCGCGTACCCCGGCTTCGACCAACAGGCCGTGCTTGCGAAGCGACGGGTTCTCGTTCCAGTCGCGGAGCAGCGCCAGGGCGTCGGCGCGCGTCGGCTCGGTCGCGGGCGGGTCGCTCACGCGCGGCGTGCGATCCGCAGCTGCAGGAGGCCGCCGCCCACCACGAAGGCGATGCCAACGAAGATGAGCGGCAGGTTGCTGTCGCCCAGCACGCCGATCAGCACGATCAGCAGCCCGATCACGGCCAGGACCGCTGGCATCCGCCTTCCTCCGAGAGCGATTGTGTTAGGGCCGGATTCTACGACCCGCGCAACGTCCCGCTCAGGCGGGGACGGCGTCGCGGGCGCGGCTCCGTCGCGCCGGCTCGGAGGCCTTCACCGCCAGCACGCGCCGCAGATAGCGTCCGGTGTAGGAGGCGGGGATCTTCGCGACCTGCTCCGGGGTCCCGCTGGCCACCAGGTCGCCGCCGGCGTCGCCGCCCTCCGGTCCCAGGTCGATCACCCAGTCGGCGCTCTTGATGATATCCAGGTTGTGCTCGATCACGACCACCGTGTTGCCGGTGTCGGCCAGGCGCCCGAGCACGGACAGCAACCGCGCCACATCGTCGAAGTGGAGGCCGGTGGTCGGCTCGTCCAGGATGTAGAAGGTCTTCCCGGTGGCGCGCTTCGACAGCTCGGTGGCGAGCTTGACGCGCTGGGCCTCGCCACCGGAGAGCGTCGTGGCCGGCTGGCCGAGGTGGATGTAGCCCATGCCCACGTCGTGCAGCGTCTGGAGCTTGTTCTTGATCGATGGCACCGCGCTGAAGAAGTCCAGCGCCTCGTCGACCGTCATCTCGAGGATCTCGGCGACGTTCTTGCCCTTGTAGTGGATCTCCAGGGTTTCCCGGTTGTAGCGCTTGCCCTTGCAGATCTCGCACTGCACGTAAACATCGGGCAGGAAGTGCATCTCGATCTGCACGATGCCGGCGCCCTCGCAGGCTTCGCAGCGGCCGCCCTTGACGTTGAAGCTGAAACGTCCCGGCTTATAGCCACGCAGCCGTGCCTCCGGCACTGCGGCCAGCAGCTCCCGCAGCGGTCCCCACAGGCCGGTGTAGGTGGCGGGGTTCGAGCGCGGGGTGCGACCGATGGGCGACTGGTCGATCTCGATCACCTTGTCGATCAGGTCGATCCCCTCGATCGCCTTGTGTGCGCCGGGTCGCTCGCGGGCGCCCCAGATCCGCGCTGCCAGCGCCGGGTACAGGATCTGGGTCACCAGGCTGGACTTTCCGGAGCCGCTGACCCCGGTCACCGCCACGAAACGGCCGAGCGGGAAGGCGATGTCCACGCCGCGCAGGTTGTTCTCCGCCGCGCCGCGCACGGTCAGCCACTCCCCGCTTCCGGGGCGGCGCCGCTTGGGGACCGGCACGACCTTGTCGCCGCGCAGGTACGCAGCGGTGACGGACCGATGATTGGCCATGAGCTCGTCCAGCGGCCCGGAATGGATCAGCTCCCCGCCGTGCTCGCCGGCGGCCGGCCCGATGTCGATCACCCAGTCCGCCGAACGGATCGTCTCCTCGTCGTGCTCGACCACGATCAGGGTGTTGCCCAGGTCGCGCAGCCGCACCAGCGTCGCGATCAGCCGGTCGTTGTCGCGCTGGTGCAAACCGATCGAGGGCTCGTCCAGGATGTACAGCACGCCCATCAGGCTGGAGCCGATCTGCGTCGCCAGCCGGATGCGCTGCGCCTCCCCGCCTGACAGCGTGCCGCTGGCCCGGTCGAGGGTCAGGTAGTCCAGCCCGACGTCGATCAGGAAGTGCAGCCGCGCCCGGATCTCCTTCAGCACCTGGCGCGCGATCTGGTTCTCGCGGTCGCTCAGCCGGTCCGGTAGAGCGGCGTACCAGGCCAGTGCATCGGTCACCGACAGGCGCGTCGTCTGGATGATGTTCCGCCCGCCGACCGTCACCGACAGCGATTCGGGCTTCAGCCGCATGCCACCGCAGGTGGGGCACGGCTTGGTGGTCATGTAGCGCTCGATCTCGGCCTTGACCGCTTCCGAGCCTGTCTCGCGGTAGCGCCGCGCCAGGTTCGGCACCACGCCCTCGAACGTGGTCCGGAAGGTGTGGATGTTGCCGTTGCGGGCCTGGTACTTGACCTCGACCCGCTCGCCGCCGTTGCCGAACATGACGATCTTGCGCGCGTCGTCGCTCAGCTCGCGGAAGGGCCGATCGATGCCGAAGTCGTAGCGCTCGGCCACCGCCTCCAGGATCTTGGCGCCCCACGACTCGGTGATCACCATCCGCCGCCAGGGCAGCACCGCGCCGCCGGCCAGTGAGAGGGACTCGTCGGGGATCACCAAGTCCGGGTCGATCTCCAGCCGCGAGCCGAGCCCCGTGCAGTCCGGGCAGGCGCCATGCGGCGAGTTGAAGGAGAAGTTCCGTGGCGCCGGCTCCTCGTACGAGCCGCCGTGCTCCGGGCAGGCATACCGTTCACTGAAGATCCGCTCCTGCTCCTTCTTGGGTGCATCGGGCAGGAGCAGCAGGAGGTTGCCGTCCGACAGTCGCAGGGCGGTCTCGATCGAGTCGGCCATCCGGGTGCCATCCGGCCGCGGGTTACCGTCGTCATCCGTCCGGCGCACGACCAGGCGGTCGACCACGACCTCGATGCTGTGCTTGTACTTCTTGTCGAGCGTGATCTCCTCGTCCAGGTCACGCAGCTCGCCGTCGACCCGCACCCGCACGAAGCCGCCCTGCTTGGCGCCGGCCAGCAGCTTTTCGTGCTCGCCCTTGCGATCCCGCACGAGCGGCGCCAGCAGCATGAGGCGGGTGCCGTCCGGCAGGTCGTAGATCTGGTCGACGATCTGCTCCACCGTCTGGCGCGTGATCTCCCGACCGCAGATCGGGCAGTGCATGCGGCCGGTGCGCGCGAACAGCAGGCGCAGGTAGTCGTAGATCTCCGTGACCGTCCCGACCGTGGACCGCGGGTTCCGCGAAGCGCCCTTCTGGTCGATGCTGATCGCCGGCGACAGGCCGTCGATCTGGTCGAGGTCCGGCTTCTCCATCTGGCCCAGGAACTGCCGCGCGTAGGCGGACAGCGACTCGACGTAGCGCCGCTGGCCCTCGGCGTAGATCGTGTCGAAGGCAATGCTGGACTTCCCGGATCCGGACAGGCCGGTGATCACGATCAGCCGGTCGCGCGGCATCTCCACGTCCAGGTTCTTCAGGTTGTGCTCGCGCGCGCCGCGCACGACGATCCGGTCCGAGGGCATCGCTCCGATGATACCAGACCGATGTGAACGCCCGTTCGGTTTCAGCACGTAGGGATAGCTGCTCATCCGGGCTTTGGATGCTGAGGCGCATACCTGACACCGAGTGTCATGTATGGCCCCGATGTGTCAGCCTCGCGCGGACCGATGTGCCTGGGCGACCGCCTGGTACAGCCGGCCGCTGCGCTTCACGATGCGGCGCTGTGTCGGATAGTCGACGTGCACGATCCCGAAGCGCTGCGCGTAGCCCTCTGCCCACTCGAAGTTGTCGAGCAGCGACCAGGCGTAGTAGCCGGTCAGCGGGATCCCCTCGTTGATCGCTTGCGCCGCCACCGCCAGGTGGTCGGCCAGGAAGCGCGTGCGCTCGGGGTCGTCGACCACGTCCGCATCGGGCGCCAGCGCGGGCTCGTGGAATGCGGAGCCGTTCTCGGTGATCATGATTTCGGGCGGCGCGTACTCAGTCCGCAGCCAATTGAGCACCTTCAACAGACCGGCGGGATAGACCTCCCAGCCCATGCTCGTGCGCTGAACGTCCGGCAGCGGCGCCACCCGAAGCCCGAACGGCGCATCCGAATCGGCGGCGATGACCTCGCGGGTGTAGTAGTTCAGGCCCAGGAAGTCCAGGGTCCCGCCGGCGATCGGGGGGCGATCGGTGACGATGTCGACAGGCAGGTGTCCGGCGTCCCGGTGCGCCCGAACCGCAATCTCCGGGTACGGGCGTCCGAACAGGGGGTCGGCGAACCACCGGTGCTCTATCGTCAGGTGCCGGTTGGCCGCCTCCGCGTCCGCCGCCGAGTCGCTGGCCGGCTCGACCCAGTTGGGGTCCAGCGCGATGCCGATCTCTGCCCCGGAGACCGTGGCCCGGATCTGGTTGGCGGCAGCGGCGTGTCCGCGCAGGGCGCCATCGGCGACACGCAATGCGGTGTGCCAGTCGGTCAGGCCGGGGGCATGCCGCCCGTAGGCATTGGCGACGAAGGCGAAGACCATGGGCTCGTTCAGGGTCAGCCAGCGTTTCACCCGATCGCCGAGCCTCTCAGCGATCACCCCGGAGTACTCGGCAAACCATGCCGGGGCCTCCGAGCTGGTCCAGCCGCCGCGGTCGTAGAGTGCCTGCGGCAGGTCCCAGTGGTAGAGCGTCGGGAGAGGCGTGATCCCAGCTGCCAGCAACCCGTCGACCAGCGCGTCGTAGAAGTCCAGGCCCGGCTCGTTGACGGTCCCGATCCCCTCCGGCAGGACGCGCGACCAGCTCACGCTGAACCGATACGACGCCATCCCGAGCTCGCGCATCAGCGCCACGTCCTCACGCCAGCGGTGGTAGTGATCGCAGGCCACGTCGCCGGTCTCGCCGTTGCGCGTCCGTCCCGGCGTGTGGCTGAACGTGTCCCAGATGGACGGTCCGCGACCATCCTCGGCGGCGGCGCCCTCGATCTGATAGGCGGAGGAGGCGACGCCGAAGGCGAAGCCAGGTGGGAATCGGCCGGCCAACGCCGCCGCTTCTGCGGCGTCCGCCTGACCTTCGGCGACGGATGAGGTCATGGATCCCAGCATACGGGGTCAGCGCACCAGGCCGTCGTAGTCGCTCACCACGAAGGTGTTGCGGCAGAACTCGCGCTGGTCGGTGGGGCATTCGGCCGCGGCCTCATCGTCGAAGTGACCGACGTAGACGAGCTGCTCCAGGCGCAGATTCGGCCCGGTCGGCTCTGATCGAGCCGGGAACGGCTGCCCATTCGGAGCCGACAGGCGCAACCCATGCTCCTCGAGCACGGCCTGGGTCACGTCCTCGCTCGGTTGCGCGGGCATGAGCACCCGCAGCGGGCAGCGCAGCTCAAGCCACGGCACGGCCGCTGCCGGCGGGCCCGGCGGCTCGACGCAATCCGCATCGAGGGAGGCGTACCAGCCCACGATCCGCAGTTCCCGATCGCCGTACAGGTCCGCCGGCGAATCCTGGGCCAGCACCTGCCCCACCGTCAGACGCTGCAGCTCCTCGCGCGGCTCGCCAATGGAGCCGATCAGCAGCAGCCCATAGGTGACGGCGCCCAGCAGGGCCACGAGACCGATCCCGATCCGCGTCTCCCGGTTCACGGCGTTTCCGCCTCCGACCAGGCGGCGCGCAACAGGTCGATCGAGCGCTGCCACAGGGCGACGCGGCCGGAATCATTCAGCCAGGTGGAGGCACCGGACGGATGCGGTAGGGCGAGGACCGATGCGCCCGGCACCTGCTCCCAGGTGAGCGGCCTGCCGACCAGGTCATCCAGCCGGGCCTGCGGCCCAAATGCAAACCGATGCGCCAGCCCACCGACCAGCAGCACCAGGCGCGGCCCCAGCAGGCGCACTTCCTCCTCCAGCATCGGCGCCCAGATGGCCAGGTCGGCGCGAGACGGCGGCGAATCGACCGAGGCGCCCGGCCGGCGACCCGGATAGCACTTGCTCACGCTGGTCACGTACCAGCGATTGCGGAAATCGTCCAGGCTGATCCCGGCGAGCGCCAGCCAACCGGCCAGGCGCCTTCCCGCATCGTGGGCGAACGGCACGCCAGTGGCGATCTCGCGCCATCCCGGTGCCTGCCCGATCAGCATCGCCCGCTCGGTCCCATCGCCAGAGAGCACCGGCATCGATCCGTCCGCGCAGCGCGGCATGGCGTCCTGGAAGGCGCGCAGCTCGGTGCCCGATACGGCGCGCCGCGGCTCGGGCACCACCCACTCCCCGAGGTGGCGCACGCGCTTCGGCGCGACGTCGGTCAGCCTCCACCCCCACGCAGCCGGTCAGCCAGCCGCAGGTCATCGGCGATCGCCAGCCGGAGGACGCGACGCACGCCGTCGCGGGACGGTCCGGCCTGCTCCAGCGCTTCGGTAAGGGCATCGCGGGCGGCGTAGAGCGCGTCCACCGGTTCGTCCCCCGCCCCACCGACCGCGGAGCCGCCGAGCTCTCCCGCCATGGCCAGGTCGTGCGCCGCCACGGCTCGGACCACGGCCTCGACATCGGGCGAGAGCGCGTCGGCCGCGTCCAGCGCGTCGGCCGCCTCTTCGCGGGCAAGCTCCAACCAGCGCATCCACTGGGCAAATTCGGCGTCCGAGGGAGAGAGCTCATCCAGGCTGAAGGCCGCGCGTCGCACGCCGAATTCCCCATGCTGGGCGGACGCCCGCTCCACCTCGTACCAGTTGTCGCCGATCACCGTCGGCGCGGACTCGCCCCGGTCGTGCAGCCAGGCGCCAAAGGCCGCCACCCGAGCCGGCATGGCGGCCGCAGCCGCCTCGTCACTGTCGCCGAACACGGCACATCCCGGAAACTCGGCGGCGTAGGCGGCGTACGTGCCGGGACCATCAACCTCCGGCTCCATGAAGATGGCGTGCGGCATGGTGCCGGCCATCAGCTGGGCTCCACCTCCGAAGCGTTCGCGGTCATGGGCGGCGCCGGCGCGGCGGGCGGCGGCGCGTGCCCGCGGCAATGACGTTCGGTCGCGCGGCGGTGGAGAAGACTTCCCGCCGCGCGCGGCCGGGCTGCCCGTCGCCGCTGAACTCACCCGAGGCGGCCGCGGCCGCGTACACGTCTGCCGGGATGTCGCCGGGCGCTGCGGCAAGCTCCTCGCGCAGACGGCGCAGCTGCAGGATCTCGTCGCGCAGGGCAGCCGCGCGTTCGAACTCCAGGTTGCGGGCCGCCTCCTTCATCTGGGCTTCAAGCCGGCCCATCATCTCGGCCAGCTCTTCCGGCTCCTTGCCGGCAACCTGCAGCTCGGCCCGTTCCTCGGCCACGCGACGCAGACCCTCGTGGATGTCGCGGATCGCCTTGGTGATCGTCTCGGGCACGATGCCGTGCTCCTCGTTGTAGGCGACCTGCTTGGCGCGGCGGCGATCGGTCTCGTCGATGGCGGCCTGCATCGAATCAGTCACCCGATCGGCATACATGATCACCCGGCCGCCGATGTTCCGCGCCGCGCGGCCGATGACCTGGATCAACGAGCCACCGGAGCGTAGGAAGCCCTCCTTGTCGGCGTCCAGGATCGCGACCAGCGTCACCTCCGGCAGGTCAAGGCCCTCGCGCAGCAGGTTGATGCCGACAAGCACGTCGTACACCCCAAGGCGCAGGTCGCGCAGGATCTCGATCCGCTCGAGCGTATCGACCTCCGAATGCAGCCACTGCACCTTGATCCCCAGCTCGGCCAGGTAGTCCGCCAGGTCCTCGGCCATCTTCTTGGTGAGCGTGGTGACCAGCACCCGCTCGCTGCGGGCCACGGTCTCGCGGATCTCGTTGATCAGGTCGTCGATCTGGCCCGATGTCGGCCGAACCGTGATCTGCGGGTCAACGACGCCGGTCGGCCTGATGAACTGCTCGGCCACGCGCTGCGCCCGCTCGGTCTCGTAGGGGCCCGGCGTGGCACTCATGTAGACCACCTGGCTCATGTGGTCCTCGAACTCCTCGAAGGTGAGCGGCCGGTTGTCCAGCGCCGACGGGAGCCGGAAGCCGAAGTCGACGAGGATCTCCTTGCGGGTCCGATCGTTTTTGTACATGCCGTGCACCTGCGGGACCGAGATGTGGCTCTCGTCCATGATCAGCAGGTAGTCGGTCGGGAAGTAGTCGATCAGGGTCCATGGCCGTGACCCCGCCTCGCGCCCGGCCAGGTGGCGCGAGTAGTTCTCGATCCCCGAGCAGAAGCCCACTTCGCGCATCATCTCGGTGTCGAACTGGGTGCGCTGCTGCAGCCGCGCTGCCTCCAGCTCGCGACCCTCGCCGCGGAGCTGCGCGACGCGTTCCTCCATCTCGGCCTCGATCTCCTCGACGGCCTTCATCAGCTTGTCGCGCGGCGTCACGTAATGGGTGGCCGGGTAGACGTTCACGTCGGGCCGCTCGGCCAGCACCTCGCCGGTGAGGTCGTCAACCTCCACGATCCGCTCGATCTCGTCGCCGAAGAAGTCGACCCGCACGATGTAGTCGCCGGACACCGGCGCGAACTCCAGCACATCCCCGCGCACCCGGAACTTGGAGCGGGTCAGCTGCGCATCGTTGCGCTGATACTGCAGGTCGACCAGGTGGCGCAGCACGCCGTCGCGCCGGTACTTGCCGCCGACCTTGAGGTTGAGCACGGTGGCGCCGTAATCGATCGGTGCACCGATGCCGTAGATGCACGACACCGAGGCCACGATGATCACGTCGCGCCGCTCGAACAGCGCCCGCGTGGCGTTGTGGCGCAGCCGGTCGATCTCGTCGTTCCGCGACGAGTCTTTCTCGATGTACGTGTCGGACCGCGGGAGGTAGGCCTCCGGCTGGAAGTAGTCGTAGTAGCTGACGAAGTATTCGACCGCGTTGTCCGGGAAGAACTCCTTGAACTCCTGGTAGAGCTGCGCCGCCAGCGTCTTGTTGTGGGCCATCACCAGGGTCGGCTTCTGCACGGCCTCGATCAGCTTGGCGGCGGTGAAGGTCTTGCCCGTGCCGGTGGCCCCCAGCAGGACCTGGTGCCGGAGCCCGGAGTCGACGCCAGCGGCCAGCTCGGCGATCGCCTGCGGCTGATCGCCGGTGGGTTCGTACGGAGCGTTGACCTTCAGTTCGGACATGGCGGCAAGGGGCTCGTGAAGTCTGCCTGCGGGGGTACCCAGATCTTACCGAAACCTCCATCGGTACCGATCAGGGAGTACCCGAGCGGCCTATAGGACGCGTGACGATCCGTTTCTACATTGACGCCGATGCCCCGGGTTGTCCTGAATCATGCGCGTCGTCCTCGCCCGGTCCCGCAGGGGGCCGGGCGCTTGCCGCTCGCTGGCCGTCGCCTGGCGCGCACCCTCGTGCGCGGCGCTGGCGCCCCCGGCCAGGCGATGGTCGAGTTCGCCGCGGTGCTCCTGCCGGTGCTGCTGCTGATCGCGGGCATCGTCCAGTTCGGCCTCCTGTTCGGCGCGAACGTGACGCTCACCAACGCGGCTCGGGAGGCCGCCCGCGCCGGGACGATCTACGTCCACGACTATCAGCACACCAAGGCTTGGAACGATGCCCAGCGGTGCGGCGATATTGCCGATGCTGCCATGCAATCGATGGGTTTTCTTTCGACTTCGTCGCCGCATTTCACGGTCACGCTATCGGGAGGGGCCTGCCCCACCTGGAGCGGCGACAGCCAGACCAATGGCGATCTGACGGTCAGCTACTGCGACCACGTCATCACGCCGGATGGTGACTGTCCGGACCCTTCTGATGCCGACACCACCTGTGCGCCGGACACGCGAGAGGCGTGCTTACTACGAGTCACCCTCATCTATCGGTCGGACGTGATCGTGCCGTTCATCGGCGGTCTGATCGGGACCGATGTCGACGGACGCTTCGCGCAGAGCGCCACAGCCACGATGGTCGTGAACTGATGCGCGGCCAGGTGCTGGTGATCTTCGCGCTGTTCCTGGTCGTGCTGCTTGGCTTCACCGGGATCGCCATCGACATCGGGCGGCAGAACGCGGAGCAGCGGCACATCCAGACCGCCGCCGATGCGGCCGCGCTGGCCGGCTGCCGCGCGTTGATCGACGGCGCCTCGGACGGCGCCGCTGCCACGGCGGCCCGCACCGTGGCGCGCATCAACATCGAGCGCTCACCGTCAGGGACCGCTGCCCTGATCGCGGCAGATACGGCTCGGGTCTACGAGGACGGTCATGCAGGCGATCCGGCGTACCTGATCAGCGGCGTGTTTGTGAGCGGCACGTCGGTGCGGGTGGCTATCTCGTCGACGATCGATACCGCGCTGGCCCGCGTGGTCGGCGTTTCGACACTGGATTCCAGCGCTCGTGCGCGCTGCACCTTGCAGGGCGGTCCGGCAGTGCCGATCGTAGCGCGCCGTTACGCTTCCGCTCCCGGCCCTGGCTCCGGCTTCACCGACTTCCTGGCCACCGCCGCCACCAGCACCGCGGGCTCTGTCGACACCACCAGCCCGGTCGGCTACAACGGACGCACCCCGGCCAGCGAGACCGAGCCCGGTCCCGCCTTCGAGCTCTACGGTCCCGGCGCCAAGGCGGCCAACGAGGCGTCGTTCCGAGGTTTCGTGGCGCTGGATGTGCGCAACTTCGAGTCGGTGTCCTCCCGCGTCTATTACAACGGCGTCGACTCCGGGATCACCGAGCAGATCCTCAAGAACAAAGAGGGGGCATACCTCATCACCGGCTACCCCGGACCGGCGCTGCCGCCCTCCTCCAACCCGCCCAGCCCGAACAGCCAGATTGCCGCCCTCCTGGGCAACGACAGCGCCCAGGTGATCGGCAACTTCGACGACGTCTTCGCCGTGGGTGATCGGCTCCAATTGGCGGTCTACAACGGCACCGTCATGCAGATCCCCGACTTCACCATCACACCACCATCGGCTTTCACCCTGCCGACCACCACGAGCTCTCCGCAAAGCGGGCCGAACTTCACGGTCAGCCGCAACGACTCGTTCAGCAGCACGGTCACCCTGCACCTGCACGGCGACGCGGCGGCGTCGGCCATCGGCCATCCCGAATGGGACATCCTCCCGGACCCAGGCGTCACGCCTCCCGGCGCGGGCGACATGAACCAGCCGACCTGGTCGACCGACGTCTTCGTGCCGGATAAGAACGGCACCACCGTCGCCACCAGCAACATCCAGACGAACGCCGTGCCGGGCGGCATCTATACGGTCTGGATGGAGGGGCACTCGGGCAATCCCTACTTCCAGACGCGCCGATACCCGGTGCCTGTGAAGGTCGGCGGCGCAATCCGTGACTTCAGCCTGTCCAACTCCACCGTCAGCGCCACCATCGCCGCGATGGGCGGCACGGCCGCGATCCCTCTCTACGTCTCGACCACGAACGCCAGCAGCACCAAGTGGGGCACGGGGGGCAGCGCGGTGACGCTGGCAGTGGACTCCGGCTCCTTTACCGACTGCTCCCTGGACAGCGCTGCCATTGGCGCCGGCCAGCTCGCGTTGAGCAGTTCGTCGGTCACGCCGACCTCGTCCGCCAATGGTGCACTCTCGACGCTGACCATCAACAGCGTTGGGCTGGCCCCCGGCTGCTATCGCTTCAATGTTCGCGCGTACGGCACGAACGGGGATGGACAGCCGGTGGTCCACATTCAGCCCATCACCTTCACCGTGGCCAGCGACGCGAGCAGCGGCAGCTACGTGGACGTCATCGGCTTCGCCGTCTTCCAGCTGACCGACGTCAATCCCAACGCCATTTCTGGCAAGGCGGTGACCGGCATCGCGGCCGATCCGAACGACTCAACCCTGCGCCGTGCCCAGCGTGCGCGGCTTCAGCCCTGGTAACCCCCCAAGGAGAGCACCGTCGTGGAACTGGAGTATTCGGACAAGAACAGCAAGCGGTCGAAGGTCTACCTGGCCTTCGGCCTGCTGATGGCCCTGATGGTGGCGGGGATCGTCTTCGTCGCCCTGCAGGCCAGCAGCCTCCTTCCGCAGGACGACGTCGTCATGCGGGAGGTGGTGGTGGCGGCGCGCGACATCCCGGGTCGCAAGCCCATCGAGGAGGGCGACCTGGTGATGCGGACCGTCGTCGCCGACGCCACCAACGACACCGCCATGACCCGCATCGACGAGGTGCTGGGCCGCGTGTCGGGCGTCACCATCCTGACCGGGCAGATGCTCACCCAGAACATGCTGGCCTCCAGCACCCAGGGCCAGGCTTACTCGATCCTGGAGCCCGGCCAGGAGTTCGACCCGAGCGGGCCGGACCTGCGCGCGGTGAGCGTGTCGGTGCCGGACGACCGGGCCGTGGCCGGCACGCTGGTGCCCGGCCAGCTGGTCGACCTGATCGTGACCATGGCCATCAATCCGGAGATCGGCCAGACCGCGGAGCAGGCGGAGCAGACACAGTCCGAGATCATCCCCGGGCCGTCGACCAAGGTCACGCTCCAGTCGATGACCATCCTGGCGCGCAACGGCGGCCTCTACATCCTGCGCACCGACCTGGCCACGGCCGAGAAGGTCGCGGAGCTCACGGCGGCCGGCGGCCAGTTCACCTTCGTGCTTCGGCCCGATGTGGACGACCGCCTGGCGACGACCGCCGGCTCAACCATCGACACCCTGATCGATGAGTTCGGGTTCCCCGTCCCGAAGCCACCGGTCTTCGAGGATCGCAACGCGGAGCGCTGATTTCACGCCGATTCCACGACGGCACCGATGACGCCGGTCCTTCCGAGGGCCGGCGTCTCGGTTTCCAAGCCGTCGCGTACGCGCATCCGGAGTACAACCGCGCCGATACGGCGGCATTGGTGCACCACGGCCCTTCGCCGGCGCCCACACACTCATGCCTTGGGTACGACGGCGCCTCGAAACCTTCTCCGGCGCCGTTGTACGCGAGGCCTGTGTATCGCGCGCGGCCGGCGCGAGCGGCTCGGCTATCAGGCGGTCATCACCTGCGCGTAGGCGTCGTCAACCTGGCGGCGCGTCTCCGTGAGCGGCGCCGACCCGTCGATCACCACGTCGGCAGCCGCCACCTTCTCCACCTGGGGCGACTGGTTGGCGAGGCGGGCGCGTGCCTCCTCTTCGCTCATGCCACGGGAGGCCGCCACACGCGCCACGGCATCGGCCTCGTCGCAGCGCACCACCCACGTGCTGTCGCAGGTGTCGTGCAGCGGCGACTCGAGCAGCTTGATCGCCTCGATGCAAGCAGCCTCCGCTCCCGCCGCTTCCAGCTCCGCCAGCCGGGCGCGCGTCTCGTTGCGGACCAGCGGATGGAGGATCGCCTCCAGGTCGCGCAGAGCGGCGGGGTCCCCGAAGACGATCGGTGCCAGCTTGCCGGCCTCGATGGTGCCGAAGCGTGCCTCGATCCGGCGTCGCGCCTCCGCGTCGTTGTTGCGGATCTGGCGCGCGACGGAGTCGAGGTCGATCACCGCCACTCCCTTCTCGGCCAGCCAGCCCGCCACGGTCGATTTGCCGCAGCCGATGTTGCCGGTCAGCCCGATCACCTTCATGCCGCGTCCCCGGCCGCGTCCCCGGCCGCGTCCCCCGCCGCGTCCCCCGCCGCGTCGCCGCCCGCTGGCGCCTTCTGGCAGCGTGGGCAGAAGTGGGTGCTGCGCTGCCCGATCACCATCCGTTCGATCGCCCGGCCGCATCGGAAGCAGGGCTCGCCCGTCCGCTGATAGACCGCCAGCCGCTCGGCGTTGTCGCCGGGCCGATCATCGGCCCCGACATAGTCGCCGAAGCTGGTGCCCCGGTTGTTGATGCCCTGGCGCAGGACCCAGCGGATCGCCCGATGCAGGCGCGCCACCTCGTCCGGCGTGAGCGAGTCTGCGGTACGCAACGGATGCAGGCGGGCACGCCATAGCGCTTCATCGGCGTAGATGTTCCCGACGCCGGCAATGAACGACTGGTTGAGCAGCAGCGTCTTCAATCGGGCCGATCTGCCCCGCAGCCGCTCGGCCAGCTTGGCGGCGGTGAAGGTGGTGGCCAGCGGCTCCGGCCCATGGCGCCCGAACACGTCGCCGACCCGGTACGGCGCCCTGGCGTCCGCGACCCGCCTTCCGCGCCTGGTGCGCTTCCGACGGACGAGTCCCCCGCCCTCCCACAGGCCGATGCGCCCGAACTTGCGCACGTCGCGGTAGCGCAGCTCCCGTCCATCGGCCAGCTGGAACACCACCCGCGCGTAGGGATCGTCCGGCGTGCCTGGCGGCGCCACGATCAACGCTCCCGTCATGCGCAGCGCAACCGTCATGACCCGCCCGTCGGCCAGGTGGATGAGCACGCTCTTGGCGCGACGGCCGACGCGGCCGATCTGCGCGCCGCGAATCTCGGCCACGAACTGCTCCGGCGCCGGATGGCGGATGGTGCGCGCCCAGCGCACATCGGCATCGGTGATCTGCGCGCCGGCCACCCAGCGCTGCAGGTCACGCGCCACGGTCTCGACCTCAGGCAGCTCCGGCACGCTGCTACGCCGACAGCGGCTCGGCGATGGCCTCTTCCGCCTCCTCGCGGGCCACGTCGACGGCGGTCTTCGGGACGCGCCGCCACGTCTGGTCCTCGCGGACGTATCGGTCCATGGTCTCCCAGTCGGTGCCGACCTTGAGCGCGACCTCCAGCGGCGGGTCCAGGGGCAGCGCCCCCTCCATCACCTCGTCGGCGAGGGCGGCCAGGACGGGCAGCTCTTCCTCATCGGTCTCGAACACGAGCTCGTCATGCACCTGGAGCAGCATCTGCGAGCGCAGCCCTCGCTCGCGGATGGCCGCGTCCAGCCGAACCATGGCGATCTTCATGCCGTCGGCGGCGGTGCCCTGGATCGGCATGTTGATCGCCATCCGCTCGCCGGCCGAACGAAGCGCCCCGTTGCGCGCGGTCAGCTCGGGCAGGTAGCGGCGGCGGCCCAGCAGGGTGGTGACGAAGCCCTGGTCGCGCGCCAGGATCCGGATCTCGACGGTGTAGCGGCGGATTCCCGGGTAGGCGGTGAAGTAGTCGGCGATGAAACGCTGCGCCTCCTCGCGCGGGATCTTCAGGCGATCGGCCAGCCCGAAGTCGCTCAACCCGTAGGCGATGCCGTAGTTGATCATCTTGGCCACGCTGCGGATGTGCGGCGTCACGTCCTCCGCCTTCACGCCGAGCACCCGGGCCGCGGCGGCCAGGTGGATGTCCGAGTGGGCGGCAAAGTCCGCCTTGAGCCCGGGGTCGCCGGAGACGTGGGCCAGGATCCGCAGCTCCTGCTGCGAGTAGTCGGCACCCAGCAGCAACTTCCCCGGAGGCGCAACGAACGCCCGCCGGATACGCCGCCCCAGCGCGGAGCGGATGGGGATGTTCTGCAGGTTGGGGTCGATGCTCGACAGCCGTCCGGTGGCCGCCACCGCCTGCTGATAGGTCGTGTGCAGGCGTCCGTCACTGCCCACCAGCCCCGGCAGCGCGTCCACGTAGGTGCCCTTCAGCTTCGAGACCTGGCGGTGCTCCAGGATGAGGCCGGCCACCTCGTGCTTCTCGCGCAGCTCCTCCAGGACCGATGCGTCCGTCGAGTAGCCGGTCCGCGTGCGCTTCGTGGCCGGCAGCTCCAGCTCGCCGAAGAGGACCTGCTCAAGCTGCTTCGGCGACCCGATGTTGAACTCGTGCCCGACCAGGCCATAGATCCGCTTCTCCAGGTCGGCCAGGGTGGCGCCGAACTCGACGCTCATGGCGGCCAGCTGGTCGCGGTCGATGGTCACGCCGGCCAGCTCCATCCGCGCCAGCACCGGCAGGAGCGGCATCTCGACCTCGGTGAACAGGTCACTCATGCCGCCCTCGGCCAGCTCCGTCTCGAGCGCCGGGCGCACAAGCAGGCTGGTCAGCGCCTCTGCGGCAGCCCGACGGGCGGTGGCTGTCTCCTCGGCGCCCGTCTCGGCGCTCACCGGCCGCTCTGGCAACGACGCGCCGTAGCGGTTGGCGGCCAGGTCGTCCAGCGTCTGTGCCCGCAGCGAGGGATTGGTCATGTAGCTGGCCACAAGCGTGTCGATGGCTGGGCCCTCCAGCACCACGCCCCGTCGGGCCAGCATCGTGAGCAGCTGCTTCAGGTCGTGGCCGATGAGCGGTCGGTCGGCGCGGCCGAACCAGGCGGGCAGCGGTCGGTCGTCGCTCCATGGCAGGTACCAGGTGGAGCCGTCCTCCCCCGCCAGGGCGATGCCCAGCAGCGGCCGCTCGAGCGGCCGCCCGGCGCCGGCGGCCCATCCGATACCGACCGCCTCGCCGTGGGCGGCGAGCCACGGCTCCAGCTCGGCCAGGTCGGCGTCGCTGCGCACGATGCGCGGGTCGACGTGCTCGATCGCCCCGCCCGGGTCGCTCACCGCGTCTGGCCGGGTGCGAACCGACTCGGATGGGGCCGTGCCGTTCCCGCCTTCGGGCGTCACGACTTCGGCCGGACGGGCACCACCCAGCAGGTCAAGGGACAGTTGCAACCC
>DATEOS010000062.1:0-3027 GCA_035273815.1 Candidatus Limnocylindria bacterium | reverse complement strand
ATCCGGTTGCACGGCGACCCCACCCGGGTCAGCGGCGGCAGGCAGTTCCGCCGGTACGCCGCCCGGGTCCAGATGATCTTCCAGGATCCGTTCGCCTCGCTGAACCCGGTGCACACCATCCGGTATCACCTGACCCGGGCGCTGAAGATCCACCACAACGCCGGCCGCACCGACGCCGAGCTCGAGCGGGCGCTGCACGACCTGCTCAACCGGGTGCACATGACGCCGCCGGAGCGCTACCTCGACAAGTTCCCGCACGAGTTGTCCGGCGGCCAGCGCCAGCGCATCGCGATCGCCCGGGCGCTGGGCGCCAACCCGGAGGCGCTGCTCGCCGACGAGCCGGTGTCCATGCTGGACGTCTCCATCCGGCTCGGCGTGCTGAACCTGTTGCGGGACCTCAAGGAGAAGTTCAACCTCGCCATCCTCTACATCACCCACGACATCGCCTCGGCGCGCTACTTCGCCGACGAGACGATGGTGATGTACGCCGGCCGGATGGTCGAGGGCGGCGACAGCGAGTCCGTGACCCAGTCGCCGGCCCACCCGTACACCCGGCTGCTGATCGACTCGGCGCCGGACCCGGACCGCCTGCACGGCGAGGCCGAGCCGGACACCCGCGACCGCGGCAACGGCGAACCCCCGAGCCTGATCCACCCGCCGGCCGGCTGCCGGTTCCACCCGCGCTGCCCGATGGCCATGCCGCGGTGCACCACCGACCTGCCGGTGCGCCTGGAGATCGGCGACCGGCCCGGGCACTGGGCCGCGTGCTGGCTCTACGACCCGGCCACCGTGGCGGCCGAACCGCCCGGCTCGGCGGCCGCCGCCGGCATCGTCCGCGAGGAGACCCGATGAGATACGCCCTGCAGCGGATCGCCTTCTACCTGTTCACCGCGTGGGCGGCCATCACGCTGAACTTCTTCATCCCGCGGATGATCCCGGGCGACCCGATCACCGCCCTGCTGGCCCGGTTCCAGGGCCAGATGAACACCGACGCGATCGAGTCGCTGTACGTGCTCTTCGGCATCGACAAGAACGCCAGCCTCTGGCAGGAGTACCTGGACTACTGGAAGCAACTCGTCAACGGTGACCTGGGCCTGTCGTTCAGCGCGTTCCCCACCCCGGTGGCCGAGGTGATCGGCGACGCCCTGCCGTGGACGGTCGGGCTGATCGGCATCACCACGGTGATCAGCTTCCTGCTCGGCACCGGCCTCGGCGTCCTGGCCGGCTGGCGGCGCGGGTCCTGGGTGGACGGACTGCTGCCGGTCACCACGTTCCTGTCCTCGGTGCCGTACTTCTGGCTGGGCCTGCTGGCCATCTTCCTGCTGACCGGGCCGGACAGCTTCTTCCCCTCGTCCGGCGGCTACGAGGCCGGGCTGGTCCCGTACCCGGACTGGCCGTTCATCTCCAGCATGCTGCGGCACAGCGCGCTGCCCGCGCTGACCATCCTGATCTCCTCGGTGAGCGGCTGGATCCTGGGCATGCGCAACATGATGGTCACCGTGTCGGCGGAGGACTACATCACCGTCGCGCACGCCAAGGGCCTGCCCGACCGCCGGGTCGCGCTGAGCTACGCGGCGCGCAACGCGTTGCTGCCCAGCGTCTCCGGGTTCGCGCTGTCGCTCGGCCTGATCGTCGGCGGCTCGCTGCTGGTGGAGATCGTCTTCTCGTACCCGGGTCTGGGCTTCCTGCTCTTCCGCGCGGTCGGCGCCAAGGACTATCCGCTGATGCAGGGCATCTTCCTGGTCATCACGATCACGGTGCTGATCGCGAACCTGCTCGCCGACCTGGTGTACCTGCTCCTCGACCCGCGGACCCGGAAGGAGGGATGACGATGTCGATCCCGACCTCGAGCATCGACCAGGTCATACCGCAAGGCGCGATGGCACCGCCGGCGGAGCCGCACCCCACCAAGGCCAGGCGCAAGCGGTTCCGCTTCGTGGCCAACGCGAAGGCGGCCACCGGCCTGAGCATCTTCGGTCTCTACCTGCTGTTCGCGGTGATCGGCCCGTGGATCGCCCCGTACGACCCGAACGCCCGCGGCAGCGATCTGGTGGCGCCGCCGTCGGCCGACCACTGGCTGGGCACCACCCACCTCGGGCAGGACGTGCTGAGCCAGTTGCTGGTCGGCACCCGGGGCGTCATGGTGGTGGGCCTGACCGCCGGCATCGCGGCCACCATCCTGTCGGTGCTGATCGGCGTCACCGCCGGATACCTGGGCGGCGGGTGGGACGACACGCTGTCCGCGCTGTCCAACGTGTTCCTGGTGATCCCGGCGCTGCCGCTGATCATCATCGTGGCGTCCACCTTCCAGAACGCCGGTTCGGTCATCGTCGCTCTCACCATCGGCCTGACCTCCTGGGCCTGGGGCGCGCGGGTGCTGCGGGCGCAGACGTTGTCCCTGCGCCGCCGCGACTACGTCGAGGCGGCCCGGGCCACCGGCGAGACGACCTGGCGGGTCGTCCTGTTCGAGATCCTGCCGAACCTGACCGCGATCATCGCGTCCGGCTTCGTCGGCACGGTCATCTTCGCCGTCTCCACCGAGATCACCCTGGCCTTCATCGGCATCGGCGGCATCTCCAACTGGAACTGGGGCGAGATCCTGTTCTGGGCGCAGAGCCAGCAGGCGCTCGCGCAGGGCGCGTGGTGGTGGTTCGTGCCGGCCGGCCTGGCGATCGCCTTCCTCGGTACCGCCCTGTCGCTGATCAACTTCGGTATCGACGAGTTCGTCAGCCCGCGGCTGCGCAGCGCCGGCAAGACCCGGGTCAGGACCGCCGCCGGCCGCACCGTCCGGATGCGGGTCGGCTTCACGCCGGTGCTGGCCGAACCCGCGCCGGCCGACCCCGCCGCGCCGCAGTGGAAGGAGACCGTGAAGTGACTCGGGACCCGGTGCTCGAGATCCGCAACCTCAACGTCGACTACGGCCTGGGCGACCAGGCGGTGCACGCGGTCCGCGACGTCAACCTGACCCTGCACCGCGGCGAGGTGCTCGGCCTGGCCGGCGAGAGCGGGTCCGGCAAGTCGACCCTG
>DATEOS010000061.1:0-12963 GCA_035273815.1 Candidatus Limnocylindria bacterium | reverse complement strand
AACACCACGGACGGCGTCGACTCGACCAACATGGTCTCGCTGATGGCGACCGGCCAGTACGACGGCGTGTCGGCCTCGGGCGATGCCACCCTGCGCATGATCGCGGCCGGTACCGTCGCTCCGGTGAACCTGGACCTGATCCCGAACTACGAGAACGTGTTCGACGCCCTGAAGAACCAGCCGCACAACACGGTCGACGGCGTCTCGTACGGCGTGCCGCACGGTCGCGGCGCGAACGTGCTCCTGTACAACACCGAGACTTTCCCGGAGGCGCCAACCAGCTGGGACATCGTCTGGGATGCCGACTCGCCGGCGGCGGGCAAGATCAGCGTCTATAACTACATGATCTACATCGCCGATGCCGCCCTGCATCTCAAGCAGACCAACCCGGAGCTGGGCATCGATGACATCTACCAGCTGAACGAAGAGCAGTTCGACGCCGCCGTTGCGCTGCTGCAGCAGCAGAGCGATATCGTCGGCGAGCGCTGGAATCTGGCAACCGACCAGATCACCTCGTTCGGCTCTGGCGCCATGCTGGCCGGCACCAGCTGGCAGTACCAGCTCAACACCATCCTGCTTGAGAATCCCGACGCGCCGGTGGCGGCGACGCTCCCCGAGGAGGGATCGACCGGATGGTCGGACACCTGGATGATCGCCGCCAATGCGGCTCATCCGGGCTGCATGTATCGCTGGATGAACTGGATGCTCGATCCGAACACCAGCGCCCAGGCCACGGTCTGGTTCGGCGAGGCGCCGACCAGCCCTGAGGCGTGCGAAGAGGCGGAGGCCATGTCGCCCGGCCACTGCGACACCTTCCACGCAACCGACGAGGCGTACTTCGACAAGGTCGCGTTCTGGAGCACGCCGCGGGCCGACTGCAATGACGACGACGACAGCACGACCTGCAAGGACGTCGACGACTGGACAGAGGCCTGGACGACCATCACGGGCGGCTGAGCCGATCGGTGCGCAGCCCGTTTCCGCGAACTGCTTCCCCTGGGGGTCCGCCCTCAGGGGAAGCGCATAGCATGAGCCGTTAATGAGCAGCAGGGCGGCGGTGCCGCAGGCTTCGCCCCGGCGACGCCTGGCTGCCTGGCTGAGCGGCAGGCCAAGGGTGCAGCTCGCCCTGCTGCTGGCCGGGCCGGCGCTGTGGATCGGCCTGGCCTACCTGGGCTCGCTCGCGATCCTGCTGCTCAATGCGTTCTGGAAGACGGACGCCTTCAGCGGGCAGGTGGTCCCTGAGTTCAGCCTCGAAGCGTTCGAGACGCTGCTGACCAATGACGTGTATCGAACGATCACGCTTCGCACGGTCGGCATCGCCGCGGCGGTGACCGTCACCGACATCCTGCTCGGATTCCCGATCGCCTACTACATGGCCCGGATCGCGTCCCGGCGCACCCGGCGGATGCTGCTCATCGGCGTCCTCCTGCCGCTCTGGGCGTCGTACCTGGTCAAGATCTACGCCTGGCGAGTCATCTTGCAGGGGAATGGGGTCCTGGACTGGCTGCTCGCGCCCTTCGGCGTCAGTGGGCCCGGGCTGAACGAGGTCAGCAACTCCTGGATCGTGCTCAGCTATCTCTGGCTGCCGTACATGATCCTGCCCATTTTCGCCGGCCTGGAGCGCATCCCGCAGTCGATGCTGGAGGCATCCGCGGACCTCGGCGGCCGCGCCTGGCCGACGTTCCGGCGGGTGATCCTGCCCCTGGCCCTGCCCGCAGTCGTGGCCGGATCGATCTTCACCTTCTCGCTGACCCTGGGTGACTACATCACCGCGACCATGGTTTCGTCGACCAAGTTCATCGGCAACGTGATCTACGACAATTCGGCGCTCGGCAGCCTGCCCCTGGCGGCCGCCTACTCGTTCGTTCCGATCGTGATCATGATCGTGTACCTGGTCGTCGCCAGGCGCCTTGGCGCCTTCGAGTCGCTGTAGGCCGCGAGATGACCGAGTCGAGGGCAGTTCGCATCGGCCTTCGGATCTTGACCGGCATCGCGCTGGCATTCATCTACGTGCCGCTGCTGATCCTCACCATCTATGCCTTCAATCCCACACGATCACAGGTATGGCCGCCGTCCGGCTTCTCGCTGCACTGGTTCATCGAGGCATTCAACAACCGGAGCGTGCTCGGCGCCTTCTTCACCTCGATCGTCGCTGCGGCGGGCGCAACCACCATCGCCCTGATCCTGGGCACGGCCGCGGCCCTCGCAGTGAGCCGCTTCCAGTTCTTCGGTCGCGAGACGATCTCGTTTGTCCTGATCCTGCCGATCGCGTTGCCCGGCGTGATCACCGGGATAGCGTTGTCCGCCACGTTCCAGACCATCGGCGTGAACTTCGGGCTGGCCACAGTCATCGTCGGACACGCCACGTTCTGCGTGGTCATCGCCTACAACAACGTCCTGGCCCGCCAACGGCGCACGCAGCGGTCGACCGAGGAGGCATCGGCAGACCTGGGAGCGGACACCTTCATGACGTTTCGTCGCGTGACGCTTCCGATCATGCGCACCGCACTGCTGTCCGGCGCGCTCCTGGCCTTTGCCCTGTCCTTTGACGAGGTGATCGTCACCAACTTCACGGCCGGCCCGGGCACCGAGACGCTGCCGCTCTGGATCCTGAGTGCAATTCAGCGCCCGCAGGAGCTCCCCGTGGTGAACGTGGTTGCTTTCGTGCTGATCGTCGTGTCGGTGATCCCCGTCTACCTGGCAGAGCGCATCGCCGGCGCCGAGGCGGCCACCATCCGCTGATGAGCGTCAGCCAGCCCCTGCGCCGACTCGAATGGATTGCGTCCATGCCGCCGACCGTCGCCACCGTGAGCCAGCGGCTGCGCGATGAAGGGGTCGAGCCGTACGCCTGGTCGAATGGTCCTGGCGATCGGTACGCGGTGCACCAGCACGGCTACACCAAGCTGCTGATGTGCGCCGCCGGCTCGATCACATTCCTGATCGGACCAGACGCGGTGGGCGTCGAGCTCAACCCCGGCGACGGGTTCATCCTCCCGCCCGGCACGCCGCACGCCGCGGTGGTGGGCCCGGCAGGCTGCACATGCCTGGAGGGACACCGGACGGAGGGGTGACTTCCGGTCAGGACCCTTGGCCGCTGGCAGCGTGGTCGGGGACTGCCTATGCTGGCAACAGCCGCGCCCTCCCGCTGCGTCCAAGGGGCGGCAACGGAGGCACTGCATGATCACCGAGCCGGTCGTACCCACCCAGGCTCCGCAACCAACCACACCGGTCAGCCGGCGGCAGGTCGCCGTCATCGCAGCGGTGGCCGTGCTGGCCGCGGCGATCGGCCTGGTGCTCGGGCTGTCGGTCATGGCCGGCCGCGGCTCGACGCTGGCCCCGGCCGCTGGCTACGTCCCGTCCGGCTCATTGATGTACCTGGAGGCGGACCTGTCCCTGGCGCCCAGCCAGCGGGACGCCCTGCGCGCCATCCTGGCGCGCTTTCCCGGGACCGATCCGGACGTCGTGACGGGCGAGGGGCTGGCAGATGCGCTCGACGAGGCACTGGCCCAGGGCGACGCCCCGTTCGACTACTCCAACGATATCGCGCCGTGGTTCGAGGGAATCGTGGCCGTCACTGTGCTCGACCAACCGCTCGATCCGGAGAGCGCACGACCGCCGGCGACCGGCGTCCTGCTGGGGATCAGCGACCCCGCCGCCGCGTCATCGTTCGCCGACTCGCTGCGCTCCGACGTCGAGGCTGATGGCGGCAGCTTCAGCTCCTCCGATGCCAGCGGCGTGACGGTCTGGACCCTGGACGTTGCTCCAGCCGGCCACGACGCGGACATGGAGGCCGGCTTCGCGTACGCGCTGACCGATGATCAGCTGATCCTGGGGACAAGCCGCGCCACGGTCGATGCGCTGCTGGCCGTCCATCGCGGCGATCGCGACAGCCTTGCCGATCGCGGCGACGTCAGCGATCTGGCCGATCGGCTCCCGGCCGAGCGGGCCGGCCTGATGAGCGTGGACGTCGCCGCGCTGATGGCATCGATGCGCGACCGGATGGGCGCCACCGACACCGAGCTGCGCGACCTGCTGGATCAGCAGCTGGCTTCGCTCCCGGACGTGGTGGTGTCGTCACTCTCGTTCGAGGACGACGCGATCAGGGTGGACGGCGCCATGAGCGCGCCGGCGGGCGATCCCGCGCCGGCCAACACGACCCGCTCGCTGGCGGCCGCGGTGCCGGGCGACGCGATCTTCTTCGCCGACGCCCCGAATCTTGGCGCGAGCGCGTCGTCGCAGCTGTCGCGCCTGCGGGAGCAGCTGGAGAACGGCGGTGCGAGCGGCAAGCTTGACCAGCTCCAGCAAGTGGAGGCGGCACTGGGCGGGCAACTGGACGAGCTGTTCACCTGGGTCGGTGGCGGCGCCGTGGCCGCCGGCTGGGACGGCGACCAGGCGTACGTGGGCATGGTCCTGGAGGTCACCGACGCGGATGCCGCGAACCAGCGCCTGCGGCAGCTGCAGAACCTGCTCAGCCTGGCCACCCTGGATCCGTCGGCCAAGGTACAGGTCTCCACCGAGACGGTGGCGGGCGTCGAGGTGACCAGCATCCGCTTCACCACCATGACCCCCACCTTCGGCAGCGACGGCGCTGAGACGGAGGCCGTCATCCAGTACGCGATGGATGATGCGCTGCTGCTCATGGGGGTGGGCGATCGCTTCGTCGGTCGCGCGCTCCAGTTGGGGTCCGGCGAGTCCCTGGCCGACAACGCGCGCTATGCGGACGCCATCGGCCGGTTCGGCGGCGACGACAATGCCGGCGCCTTCTTCCTGGACCTGGCCGCCCTGCGTGAGACGGTGGAGGCCGAAGCCGGCGAGATGCTGCCGCCCGAGTACGCCACCGACACCCAACCCTACCTGGCCCCGCTTGATCTGCTGGCCGGCGTCACCCGGGTGGAGGAGGGCGCCCTGGTCACCCGTTACGGGCTGGTGCTCCGCTAGACCGATTCACTCCTGCTCGGCGGCGCGCCGGGCCTCGACCTCGAAGCGGTTGCCGCGGTACCAGCCTTCGCCGCCGACGGCCGATCGCACGGAAGCGCCCAGGTAGACCAGCGGGAAGGCGGCGCCATGGGTCCGCCACTGGCGCACGTGGGCAAGCTCGTGGGTCAGCTCGGCCGGCTTGAGCTCTCGCCAACAGAAGATGTCGCGCCCGATGGTGATCGCCAGCCACTCCTTCAGCAGCAGGCTGCCGGGTCGGCGCAGCCACGGCACCACGTGGATCTTGTGCTTGATCTGGTTCACGCTGCCCTCAGCGTGGCACGCCGCGCTCATTGTGTGGTGCTGGATGGAGCAACAGGTCGCGTCGATCGCCCCAATGCTTCAGGAAGCGGTAGAAGTTTCGCTTGCTGAGCCGATCGCGCTCGGCCTCCGCGTGGGCCAGCCATCCGCGATGGTCGTGGCGTTCCAATGGAACCGGCTCCGTACGCACCGCTTTCCAACCGTTGGCGCGCACCGCGAAGGACAGGTCCAGGTCCGCGTTGCGGTAGAAGCGGAAGCGGTGGTCGAAGCCGCCGACCTGTTGCAGCGCCTCGCGGCGGATGGCCAGGCAGTAGCCTTCGATGGCGTCCACCTCGCCGGGCGGGGCCTCGTCGAACTGGCGGCCGTCGCCGCTTGTTACTCCCCACGGTCCTGCCAGGCCGACTGTCGGATCCGCGAAGGCGGCGAGCAGCGGAAGCAGGAAATCGCCGCTCGGCTCGAGCGAGGAGTCGAGCAGAACCACCACGCCGCCGCCGGCCCGGTGCAGGCCCAGATTGACAGCATCGGCCCAGCCCAGGCGCTGCTGCGACTCGATCACCTGCAGGCCGGCGACCGGCTGCGGCAGCCCATCGGCTCCTGCGGCAGGCGCGTTCGCGACCAGCACCAGCTCGTGGTCGGTGGCCGGTGGGTGGGCGTGAAGCCCCGTCAGCAGGCGCGCCAGGTCCTGGGGGTGATCGTCGAGGACGACCACGATCGACGCCGGCAGGCTGGCCGGTTGCCCCAGCACCGACGCCTGCTCCTGCGTGCGCTGCGGGACGGGCCGTGCGGTCGAGCCGGCCGGGCCGTCGACTGGCTCCCAGCCCAGCTCGCGCATCTGATCCCGCAGGGCGTCCGCGCGGGACCAATCGCGAGCCTCGCGTGCTTCGGCCCGATCACGGAGGAGCCCAACGACCTCCTTTGGCCAGGGATCGCTCACCGCGCTCCGCCGGCCGGCCAGGGTCCAGGGCGGCCGATGGGGCGGCTGTCCGCGTCGCGCGGCAGCTTGTGCTCACCCATGGTGTCCGGGTCATAGCGGAGGCGCTCCACCGGCTCGCCACCGACCAGGTGACGCTCCACGATCTCGGGGGCGTCCTCCGGCGTGAGCGCGGCGTACCAGGTGCCCTCCGGATACACCACCGCCATCGGTCCGTTGCCGCACTGCGAGAAGCAGCCGGCGTGGTTGATCCGGATCCGATCGGCGAGGCCGGCCGCTCGAATCGCCTCCTTCAGCGCCGCATGGACGCCGATGCCGTCGCCGTCAATCGACGGGCACCATTCGCCCCGGGTGCAGACGAAGACGTGCTTCTCGTAAACCGACATGGGTGGGTGTGACCTGTGCGGAGTGGACTGGTGGCGTCCGAAGTACTGCGGGTCAGAGACCGAAAGTACCGGGCTGTAGGACGGCACCTCAACCTTACTATCCGGCCAGAAGCCGCGCCGTCCGCACCCAAGCGAACAGCAGCGTGGCATGGACTCAATCACGGTGGCGGAAGGGATTCCACACGAATGATGACGAATGAGGTAGGGAAGCTGCTCACGGCGTCGGAAGTCGCCGAGATGCTGCACCTGCACGTCAACACCGTGAAGCGGCTCGGGGATCGCGGCGAGCTCCCGTTCTTTCGGGTGACGCGACGCGGCGACCGGCGCTTCCGGTACGACGACGTGCTGGAGTTCCTTCGCCGAGACAAGTAGCCCCGCCAATTTCAAACCCGTTCCGGCCCCCACGTCGGAGCGGCCGCGTCCCTGTCAGGGGGGCGTGCGTTCGACCGTCGGGGTGCCATCTCCCGGCGGTCGACCGTTGTCTGGGATAATGCGCGGCCCATGACCGACGATCCCCGGGCGCGGCTGGCCGAGGGCCAGCGTCTGCTCGACCAGGCCGAGCCCGAAGCCGCGCTGCCGATCTTCGACTCGCTGACCACCAATCCCGATCTGGAAGTCCGTGGCGCCGCCCTGATCGGCAAGGGCACGGCCCAGTACCGGATGGACGACGAGGCGGGCGCGCTCGCCTCCTGGCAAGACGCCGCCAGCCTCGACGGGCCGCTGGCCTGGTACGCCTGGCGTTCGGTCGCCGAGCAGCGCGTCCGCAGCGGCGACCTTGAGGAAGCCATCGCCGCCTATCGTGAGGCCGATCGGCGGGCACCCCAGGAGGAGCGGGGCGCGATCGCCAATCGCATCGCCTGGCTGCTGAAGGAGACGGGCCACGACTTCGCCGCGCGTCGCCAGTTCAACCGCGCGCGCGGCGCCTATGCCACCTATCCGGCGTACGTGACGTGGGGCCTGATCCTGGCCAACGTCATCGTCTTCGTGGCCGATCTCGCCTCGCAGGGCGGCGCCTTCAACCTCATGGGCGGCTACGGCGAGCTGATGCCCGCCGGCTGGCTCTTCGCCCCGGCCGTCGCCGAGGGCGAGTGGTACCGGCTCGTGACCAGCATGTTCCTGCATTTCGGCCTCCTGCACCTGGCCTTCAACATGTACGCCCTCTACCTGTTCGGTCCGCTGCTGGAGCAGCTGTACGGGCACATCGAATACCTGATCATCTACTTCCTGTGCGGCATCGGCGGCGGCGTGATGACCATCCTGTTCGCCCCCGAGTCGGCGGCGGCCGGCGCGTCCGGCGCGATCTTCGGCCTCTTTGGCGTGGCGTTCATGGTCTCGCGGCGACGGCACCTGCTGCTGGGTCCCCAGGCGCGCGCCATTCTGTCGCAGGTCGGTGCCCTGCTGGTGATCAACCTGGTCTTCACCTTCGCCGTCCCGGGCATCAGCTGGACGGGGCACATCGGCGGCCTGCTGATCGGCGCACTGATCGGCCTGGTGCTGGCGCCCACTAACGTGCCCACCCTGGGAGGCGTGTGGCGTTCGCCCGACGGCAGCTCGGCCAAGAGCACGACACCCGTCGCGGCGCGGGCCGGCGCCTACCTGCTGATCAGCGGCATCCTGGCGGCAGGAGCCTTCATCGCCGTGAACCAGGTGGTCTGAGCCGATGTGCTACGACGACGACGCCCGCCCGCCGCTACCACCGATTCGAGGCGCGGCCGGTGACGTCGGACCAGTGACCCTGACGGCGGGGGATGGGACCGACGTGGCCGCCTATGCGGCGCGCGCCCCGCAGCCGGGTGGCGCCGCGATCGTGGTCCTGCCCGACGTGCGCGGCCTGCATCCCTTCTTCGAGGAGCTGGCGTTGCGCTTCGCGGAGGCCGGGGTCCACGCGGTGGCGATCGACTACTTCAGCCGGACTGCCGGCACCGGACATCGACCGGATGGATTCGAGTACGAAGAGCATGTGAAGCAGCTGGGCGCCGATGGCATCAATGCCGATATCGCCGCAGCGGTGGCGTTCCTGCGCTCTCCGGACGGCGGGTCGGCCGAGCGGGTGTACACCGTTGGCTTCTGCATAGGTGGCCGCATCAGCTTTGTGCAGGCGGCCATGCAGGATGGGTTGGCGGGCGTCATTGGCTTCTACGGCTGGCCGATCGGTGAGCACCGCAGCGGCCTGCCGTCGCCGGCCGCGCTGGCCGACCGGATGGCCTGTCCGGTCCTTGCGCTGTGGGGCGGCGCCGATCGCGGCATCGGGCCGGAGGTGGTGGCCGAGTTCGAACGCGCGCTGCAGGCAGCGGGCGTCGTGCACCGCAGCATCACCTACCCCGATGCGCCGCATTCCTTCTTCGACCGCACCGCCGCCGACTACGCCAACGAGTCGGAGGATGCGTGGCGGCAGATGCTCGACTTCATCGGCAGCGGCGCCTAGGCGCGTCCGGCTTACCCCTTAGGAACCGATTGCCGGCTGGTTCTCCGAGACCTGCTTTTCCGCGGCCGGCTTGACCGGCCGCAGGTACAGGAACAACACCACCACCACGTAGGCGAGCCAGGTCAGCAGGGTGATCCACTCGGGGGTGCTGGAGTAGCCGAACATCGCCCGCAGCAGCTGGCCGATGGTCGCCAGGAAGCCGTCACCCTCGTGCGGCAGTACCGAGCTGATGTCGAAGGCGGTGGAGGTGCCAACGGTGATGACGCCGATCTCCACGAACTCGTGCACCGCATGGCTCAGCAGGCCGGCCGCGATGAAGATCAGGGCGATGCCGGTCCAGCGGAAGAAGGTACGCAGGTTGATGACCTGCGCGCCGCGGTAGAAGGCGTAGCCGATGCCGACGGCGATGAGCATGCCGATCAGCGCGCCCACCAGCGTGCTCAGCGCGCCGACTTCGGAGTCGGCGGCAGCGGTGACCTGCCCGAGCAGGAAGAGGGACGTCTCGATGCCCTCGCGGATGACCGCGGTGAAGGCCAGGATCGACAGCGCCCACGCTCCGCCGTCGGTCAGTGCGCGGTCAATGCCGGCATGCAGCTCGCCGCGGATGTTGGCCGAGGTGCGGCGCATCCAGAAGAGCATCCAGGTCACCACGGCCGCGGCCAGCAGCATGGCCAGGCCCTCGAAGACCTGCTCCGCCGGCTCCTCCAACCCGCCGATGGTCATCCACAGGACCAGGCCGATACCGACGCTGACCCCGATTGCCGCAACGACCCCGGCCCAGATGCGGCCGAAGTAACGTTGGTTGCCGGTCTTGGCCAGGTAGGCGAGCACGATGCTGACGATCAGGGCGGCCTCGACGCCTTCGCGGAGGCCGGTGAGCAGGCCGGTCGTGAAGAATCCAGCGTCCAACGGAAGCAACTCTCCTGCAGGAAATGTGGCGGTCGCCGCGGGCGGCGCCGGATCGGTTCGTACCGGGAAGTTAGGCTAGCCTAACCCCATAGGTTCGTCAACACGAACTACCGACGGCCAGGTCGGATATTCGTTCTGACCGTGAGTGTCGCCGGCAAGGCTCGGATAGAATCGTCGCCTTCCCCGAGCTTCTTTCCCTGGAGCCTGCATGATCGATTTCACCCCGACCGATGCGCAACGCGAGCTGCAGCGCACCGCCCGCACCTTCGCCGAGCGCGAGATCCTGCCCCGCATCCACGAGCTCGACTCGACCTCCACCTATGACCGCAGCCTGTACGAGAAGATGGGCGCCGAGGGCTTCCTGGGGCTGCCGATCCCAGAGAAGTACGGCGGCACCGGCTTCGACTACATCGCGTTCGCGTTGCTGTGCGAGGAGATGGAACGCGCCGACACCGCGTTCCGGGTGATCCTGTCGGTCCACACCGGGCTCAACTCGCTCACGCTGCTGCAATGGGGGAGCGAGGAGCAGAAGCAGCAGTACCTGGCCCCGCAGGCGCGAGGCGAGAAGCTGGCCACCTTCGGCCTCACCGAGCCGGGCGTCGGTTCGGACGCTGCCAACCTGGCGACCACTGCCCGTCGTGACGGCGACCGCTACATCCTGAACGGCAGCAAGATCTGGATCAGCCTGGCCGATACCGCCGATCACTTCCTGGTCTTCGCCACTGTCGATCGCAGCAAGGGGCACAAAGGCATCACCGCCTTCATCGTGGAGCGCTCGTTCCCCGGCTTCAGCTCCGACTCCCTGCACGGCAAGCTGGGCGTCCGCGCCGGCAACACCGGGATCCTGTACTTCAACGACTGCGAGGTGCCGGCGGCCAACCGGGTCGGCGAGGAGGGCGAGGGCTTCACCATCGCCATGAGCGCCATCGACCAGGGCCGCTACACCGTGGCGGCCGGGTCAGTGGGGCTGGCGCAGGCCTGCCTGGACGCATCGGTCAAGTACGCGCACGAGCGCAAGACCTTCGGATCGGAGATCGGCGAGCACCAGCTGGTCAAGGAGATGATCGCGAAGATGTACGCGGGCATCGAGGCCGGCCGGCTGCTCGTCTGGAAGGCCGGCTGGAAGAAGAACCGCGGCGAGCGCAACACGCGCGAGACGGGACTGGCCAAGTGGTTCGCGACCGACCACGCCGTGGCATCGGCCCTGGATGCAATCCAGATCCACGGCGCGTACGGCTACTCCAACGAGTACCCGGTCGAGCGCTACCTGCGGAACTCGAAGGGCTCCGTGATCTACGAGGGAACGTCGCAGATCCACACCCTCATGCAGGCCGACTACCTGCTCGGCTATCGCAGGGATCGCGAGCTGCGGATGCCGCAGCCGGCCTACGAGGGGGAGATGTAACCCGCGGCCGGTGTCGCTTTCTCCCCAATTGTCAGCCTGGTTGGCCATATGGCTCCACGCAGCCGGGATTCTTGTCAGGTTGCACTGTGGCTGAGCCGCACGACCGCTTACCAGGCGCTTACGGGGTCGCTGGGACGGACGCCGGCTCGAGCGTCAGGGTGGCGGCGGTTGCCGCGGCCACGTGCTTCTCCGACCACGGCATCGGGACCGATTCGCCGCGCACCCAGAGCGCGAACAGGTCCCCGTAGTGCGGAGACATCGGGTTGCCCGATTGCCCGCCCGCCAGCACCCAGCGCGAAGCCTCCGGATCGCCCAGGTCAATCACCGCGCGGGTGTTGGGCACGTAGCCCGGGTTGTCGAAGGGCGCCAGCGGGCCGCTGGCAGCCTGCAGTGGCGTGGTCCCGTCGCCGGGCATCGGCACCGGGCCGAGGTTGAAGGCATCGGCCACCGCCGCTCGATCGCCGGCCGGATGCCGCAGGGTCAGCGTCCGAAGGCGACCCCACGCCCAGCCCGCCGGGTTGGCTCCGTGATCGGTGCGGAGCTGACGCATGGCCGAGGACAGCGCATCGGCCGCCTCCGCCGGCCAGCCACGCGCGAACCAGCCCTCCGGCTGGGCGCAGAGGCGCTCGACCGTCTGCGCGGCGGATCCGGAGTGAAACGTGGTCAGCGGCACGATGTCGCCGAAGCCGAACCCGAGCGCGTAGCGCCAGCTGGTCGGCGCCTTGGCCTTCGCGATGCGGTGCGCCATCTCGGCCAGCCAGAGCGCGAAGACCGATGCGGCCGTCGAGTCGACGCTCACCTGCCCGTCCCAGCCACGCAGGATGGCAACCGCCAGGCGGCCGTCCGCGTCGCCAACCGGCAGCTCCAGGGCCGTGCCGCGCACCCGCCGCCACGGGCCGCTGGTGACGTCCAGCTGCAGGGCCGCGCAGCCGGCGACGTCCCAGTCGTGGCGGCTGGCAAGCGCCTCCACGATGCGGGCCATACGGTAGCCGTCCATCCAGTCCATGCCCAGGTACGGACCGTCGCCGTCGGCGGCAGGGCGGTTGTTGGCGCTGGCCACGAAGCCGATCTCAGGATCGGCGAGGTGTGGCATCTCGTCGAACGGCACCAGCTCGTCCTCCCAGCCAACGTCCGCCAGCCAGCCGGGCAACGGCAGCGTTCCGTGGCCGCGCCGGCGCCGCGGCAGCTGCCCGACCAGCTGATAACCGACGTGACCGCCGGCATCGGCGTAGACGACGTTCAGCGCCGGTCCGGGCCAGGCGGCGAATCCGCGCCGGAACGTGTCGAAGTCGCGGGCGCGCAGACAGGCCAGGAAGCCGCGGATCGGCATCGGGCGCAACCAGATTGCCGACAGGGACAGGGCCGCGGGCGCGCCGTCCAGGAACGGGGAGACGATCGGGCCGCGGCGCGTCAGCAACACGCGCTCGGTGACCGCCTCGCCCCCGCGCACCTCGATCACCTCGTCGATCACCTGGCACGGCACCATCTCCGAGCCCTCGCGGACCGACGCGCCATCGTCACCGATCTCCTCGATGAACAGGTCGGCCTGGTCGGTCATGCCGGCGGTGATCCCCCATGCGGCATGGCCGTTGTGGGCGATGGGGAATACCGGCCCGCCGACGAACGACGCGCCAGCCACCTCCCAGTCCGGGCAGCGCAGGTGGGCCAGGTA
>DATEOS010000060.1:0-6151 GCA_035273815.1 Candidatus Limnocylindria bacterium | reverse complement strand
CGGCTGAGCAGGTGCATCGACAACCGTTCGCGGTTGCCGGTCCCCGGCCACAGCTCCTCACCGGTGCGAATGCGGCGCTGGGTCCGGATGGCGTACCGCCAGAGCACGGTGCGCAATGAGAAGTCGAGCCAGACCACGGCGTCTGCACGAGCCCAGACGATGTCGCGCACGGCCGAGTAGTTGCCGTCGACTACCCACCCATCACCGGCCGTCGCGTCCATTACCCGCTGCCGCAGCTGATCGTTGGCCGCCGCGGTCCAGTCCGCCTCCCAGTGCAGTGCATCGAGCTCCACCGACGGCAGGCCCAGGCGCGCGGCCAGGGCCCGGGCGAAGGTCGTCTTGCCGGAGGCGCTGGTGCCGACCACGTTGATCCGGCGGTACGGGAATCGGCTGGGCTGCATCGGCCGGCCATTCTATGGATGGCGGCCGGGCGTCCGTTGGCGTCCGCGGAGCGCCCCGTGCACAATGCCCCGACATGCCGACCCCAAAGCCGGGCCAGATTCGGTGCCCGACCTGCCAGCAACCCACCCCGCCGGCCGCCTACTGCACGCAGTGCGGCGCTCCGCTGCCATCCAGCCTGCAGGCGCGACCGCGCGGCATGGACCGGGCCGAGCTGGAGGAGCGGGTCCGGCACCGCCGTCCGGGTGATCCGGCCACGCGACGCGGGCGGCCATTGGGCGACGAGGTCGCGCCCGCAGCCTACGTGCCCTTCCAACCGGAGCCGGAGGATGTCAACGCCATCCGGGACGAGGAGGAGAGCGGGCAGACGGTTCAGCACATCGACAACACGCCACCGGCCTTCGACGAACCGCCGCCGCCGGCCTCTCGGGAACCGCGTGACGATCGCGCGGCCGCTGCGGCCGCGGGTTACGCCGCCGCATCGGCCTACCAGCCACCGCCACCGGCATCCCAGCCGGAGCCCGAGCCGGATCCCCACCAGGGTGATCCATACGGGCCACCGCACGCGTCAGCCACGTACGGCCAGGCCCCGATCGACGAAGCTCCGTATGGGGCGCCGGACGACGCCTACCCGTACCCCGCGGACGATGGCAGCGGACGTGGCGGCTCCGGAGCGCTGCCGATCATCGGCTTCATCCTGCTCGGCGTCCTGGCGCTGGGTGTGGGCGCGGCGCTGGCGACCCTGCTTGGCAGCAATGGCGGGGTGGGGGACGCCTCGCCCACGCCAACGGCCAGCGTCAGCCTGGCGCCGAGCGTGGCAGCCACGACCGAGCCCAGCGGCTCAGGCTCCGAGCCGCCCAGTGGCACCCCCGAGCCGACGGACGGGCCGGTCACCTTTCCCGATGGCGCGGTGATCACGGTCCAGGCCTGCGGCACGGCGGACATGTCGTTCGACGGCTGTGCCGTTGACGGGTCGACGATCACCGGGCGGCTCATGTGGGTCTGGATCGGCTTCGACAACACCGGCGCGGCGGACACGCTGACTCTCACGCTGGAAAACCAGGGCGAGACCATCGACCAGCAGGAAAAGGTCCTTGGCGAGGTATTGGGTGACTGCGAAACGGGCGGGCAACCAGTTTGCAGCGGCTACCTGATCGGTGCCGCCTACCGCGGCCTGGAGCCGGGGGATTACGAGCTGGTCGTGCGCCGTAACGACGACTTCGCGGACAGCGCCACCTTCCGGGTTGAGTGATCGACTGGCCGGCGGGCTGGACCGTGCCGACGGTCAGTCGGGCCAGCTCCGTCGCGGCTGACCGCCCGCATCCCGCCGGCGCAGCGCGAGCGCGCTGATCGTTTCCAGCACGCAGCGATTGGCGGCCGCAGCCGTGACCTCGGCAACGTCGTAGGCCGGAGCCACCTCCACCACGTCCATGCCGGCCAGGTCGACTGCGCCCACAACCTGGCGGATGGCGCGCAGCAGCTCGCGGGTCAGCATGCCTCCCGGCTCCGGCGTCCCCGTGCCGGGGGCCATGCCCGGATCCAGCACGTCGATGTCGACCGACAGGTAGATGCGCTGGGGTCCGTCAAGCGCCTGGGTGATGGCGTCGGCCACCACCGCCTCCGCGCCACGCTCCTCGATCTCGGTCATGAAGTGCCAGCGCAGCCCGTTCTCCCGCATCCAGTCCAGCGTCTCCGGGGGCGGCCAGTACCCGCGCAGCCCGACCTGCACGAAGTTGCGACCGGCCACCGCGCCGGACTCGATCAGCCGCCGCATGGGCGTCCCATGCGAGCGCAGCGAGCCCCAGGTGGTGGCCGCCGTGTCCGCATGCGCGTCGAAGTGCACGATTCCCAGGCTCTGGGGTGCCACGCCCTCGGCTACGGCGGTGGCGGCCGGCCAGGTGATCGAGTGGTCGCCGCCCAGCACGATCGGGATCGCGCCGGCCTGCATGACAACTTCGACCTTGCGCCGGATGACATCGTGTGCCCGCTCGGGGTTCCCCGGCACGATCGGTGCGTCGCCGGCATCGGCACAGGCCAGCCAGTCGAATGGCTGGATGTCGAGCTGGAGCGAGTTGACCGATCCGGCGTGATAGGTCGCGGCCCGAATCGCGTTCGGGCCGAAGCGGCTGCCAGGTCGGTGGCTGGTGCCCTCGTCATACGGGGCGCCCACGATCGCCACGTCCGGTCGCTCGCGCGCCAGTCCCTCGTCGTCGAGCACCGGCAGCTTCTGGAAGGCCGGGAGGCCCACGTAGGCGGGCAGGTGATGGCCCTTGTAGTGGTAGTACGGGTCGCCGCCAACGGGCGGATCCTCGTCGTTGGTTCCGCCGTGACGGCGGATCTCGTCAGGCATCGGTCCTCGGCAGCTCACGGCTGCCGCCTCCACGAGAACGGGCGCCGTCGCGGTGCGGAGCAGGCCCGTTGAGCCGAAGCGGGCCGATCCTAGCAGAGCCCCTGCTACCATCGCGACGCATGGCCGCCAGGCGCCACAGCTACACCATCGAGCAGGCAAATGCCTTGATCCCGCAGGTTCGCGCCGTGCTGCTGCAGCTGGCCATGGAGCAGCGGCGCATGGATGCGGCCCATGCCGAGATGCATCGGTATCTGGCCGGCAACGGACATCCCGGCTCATCGGCGGAAGCCGACCGGCTGGAACGCGAGGCAGCCGACATCGGGGAGGGCATGCGAACCCTGGTCGGCCTGCTCGACGAGCTCGGAGTCCAGCTGCGAGATCCGGAGATGGGCCTGGTCGACTTTCCCGGCGAGCGTGACGGCCAACCGGTCTGGCTCTGCTGGCGCCTGGCCGATCCGACGGTCGCCCACTGGCATGGGACCGACGAGGGCTATGCCAGCCGGAAGCCGTGGTGACCGTGTTCGGCGTCGTCGGCGACCTCTCGCTGGATATCGTGGTTGCCCAGTCCGGACCTCGGCGCGAAGGCTCGGACGTGCCCGCCAAGATCCGGATCGGTCCCGGGGGCCAGGCCGCCAACGTGGCCGTCCGACTGGCCAGGCAGGGCGCTGATGCGGCCCTGGTGGCGCCGATGGCCGACGATGCGGCCGGGCGGCTCCTGCGGGAGGCGCTGCTTGCGGAGCATGTCTCGTTGCGGGCGCTGCCGGCCGCGCGTACCGCCGCAGTGATCGCGCTGCTCGACGCCGTGGGGGAGCGGACGATGCTCTCCGACCGCCAGACGCTGGACCCGGCCGGCGTGGCGCCGCTGCTGGAGGGGCTCGACTGGATTCATTGCTCCGGCTACCCGCTCCTCGATGATCGAACCGGCGACGAGCTGGCGGTGGCGCTCGGTGGGCGGAAGCCGAAGGTGCGGCTTAGCATCGCCGGAGGCTCCGCGCCCCCGGATCCGGCACGCGTGTCGCGCTTCAGGGCGAGGCTGGAGCAGGCGCGCCCCGACCTGGTGATCATGAGCGGCGAAGAGGCCGATGCACTCCTGGCAGGTCGTCCAGCACGCGCCCTGGCGGCCGCGGCCGCGCTCCAGCCGCTGGCAACGGTAGTGATCGTGACGGTCGGCGCCGATGGCTCGGGGGCGGTGGCCGAGGGGTTGCGGCTGGAGGCCGCCGCCCCACAGCTCCCCGGGCCGATGCTCGACGCCACCGGCAGCGGCGACGCATTTGCCGCGGGCCTGCTGGTCGCGCTGACCAGCACCAGGAAGGCCGCCTGGCCGCCCGACGCCGATGCGCTGACGGCCGCCATGGAGGCCGGCAATGGGTTGGGGGCTCGCGTCTCGCGCGTGCTTGGCGCGCAGGGCCGCGTCGAAGGCGAGGCAGCGCCCGCGTGAGCCTGCGAGTCAGCGACGAGGTCCGCGACACCCTGGCGAGCGGCGGGGCGGTGGTGGCGCTGGAGTCGAGCCTGATCGCCCACGGCCTGCCGCACCCGCACAGCGTGCAGACCGCATTGGGATCTGAAGCTGCCGTGCGCGAAGCGGGCGCGGTGCCCGCCACCACCGCCCTGGCCGATGGCGAGCTGGTGGTCGGAGCGGATGCGGCGCTGATCGAGCGCCTGTCCGACCTGGCGCGGCCGATCGCGAAGGCGGGCGCCCGCGACCTCGGCCCGCTGCTCGCCTCGCGGCGGCTGGCGGCAACCACAGTGTCGGCGACGGTGCGCATAGCTGCCATGGCGGGCATCCGGGTGATGGCGACCGGGGGCATCGGCGGGGTCCATCGCGGAGCGGCGACCAGCTTCGACATCTCCTCGGACATCGACGAGCTGGCGGCAACGCAGGTGGCAGTGGTCTGCAGCGGGGCGAAGGCGATGCTCGATGTGCCCGCCACGTTCGAGCTGCTCGAGGCGCGGCGCGTGCCGGTGATCGGCGTCCGGACCGATCGCGTCCCGGTCTTCTATGCCGCCGCCAGCTCGCTGCCGGTCGCTTTTCGCGTGGACACCGCGGCGGAGGCGGCGGCCACCATCAGCGCCCACTTTGGCCTGCCCGGCAGTGGCGGCATGCTGTTCGTCCAGCCACCGCCTGTCGAGCTGGGCCTGGACGCCGCCGAGGTTGAGGCCTGGACCCTCGAGGCGCTGGAGGCTGCGGATGCTGCAGGCATCGTCGGCACGGCACTCACTCCCTATGTGCTCGCTCACGTGGCCAGGGTGTCGCAGGGCCGCGCGCTGCGGGCCAACATCGGACTGATCGTGAACAACGCGCGGATGGCCGGCAGCCTGGCCCTGGCGCTGGCGTCCGCCGCATCGACCCTGGACTGAGACAGTCGGCGGGAGGGCCGCGGACCTTTACGAGCGGGGTATCCTGCGGCGGGCGGTCTGCTCCGCCAGCAGGAGGGTGCATTGCGGATCTACGACGGGAGCCCGCGGCAGGATTGGGAGGAGGTCCTGCGCGCCATCGGCGCCTTTGCTGACCGCGAGCGACTCAAGGAGCTGCTGTTCCTGGAGCTGGAAGATGGCTTCCTCCTGCAAGGACTGGCGCTGCCCACCGGCGGCGCTGACTCGGATAGTTTCGGGGTGCTGACCAAGCGCACCTACGAGCTGCTGGACGAGCAGGTGGCGCAGCTCATGGAAGAGGCTCCGGCCGGGCGCTCGGGCGGGCCGGAGCAGACGCCACACGCCGATATCGAGAACTACATGGAGCAGGCGTTGCGCGTGATCGGCGCGTGGATCGATGAAGCCAAGGCGCGCGACGTGTTCTTCTTCGAGCAGGAGGGCTCCTTCGTCCTGCGGCTGCTGCATGCCACTGCCGGAGGCGCCGTGGGCCACCAATTGGCCGAGTTCACGAAGCCGGAGATTGTCGCTATGATCGAGGCCGCACCGTACCGACGTGGCTCCGAGACGTCGCCGGAATCGGCCCCAACCCCGGCCCCCGAAACGGCCGCGGCAGAAGCGACAGGGGAGACCTCCGAATGAAAGCGTTGAAAGTCCTGCTCATCAGCGTCGGCGCGCTACTGGCGGCTCTGATCGTCATCCCGCTGACCATCCTGGCCGGGCTCTTCGTGTGGCTGAAGCTCACCGAGGAAGCCGACGAGGAAGATCTCGAGATCGAGGACACGATTTAGTCCGGTCAGCCAGTGCTGATCGCCCAGGCCGCGGTCCAGGCCATCGCCGCGATCAGCAGCCCGTACCACAGCCAACGCTCACCCAACGCTCCCAGGCCCACGCTGGCCAGCCCCACCGTGCCCAGCGCCAGCGAGGCCGGGCTCGCACGGCCGCCCGCGACCAGCGCCACCCCCACCCCCAGGCCCACCGCCAGCGCCAGCCCGATGGCCAACGCCTGGGCCGTCCCGCGGCCGATGACCT
>DATEOS010000059.1:0-2383 GCA_035273815.1 Candidatus Limnocylindria bacterium | reverse complement strand
TGACCACCTAGCTTGGACACACAATGCGATTCAGGTAACACTCTTGACGCAATGTGGCGCAGATTACATCTGCATGGTATGTAGTCCGGACGAAGGGATTGCTGGTGTCAGTTACAACATCCGCCACGCACAAGATCGGTGCAGGCGCCCAACACCACTCTGTCGTTCCGGGCGCCGAGGCGGAAGCCCGGATCGCGTGGGTTTCGCAGGCACGCTGCCGCCAGGCGGACCCCGATGAGCTGTTCGTACGCGGTGCCGCCCAGCGCAAGGCGGCCGTTATCTGCCGGCATTGCCCCGTCATCGCCGAATGCGGCGCCGACGCGCTGGACAACCGGGTGGAGTTCGGTGTCTGGGGCGGGATGACCGAACGTCAGCGCCGTGCCCTGCTCAAGCAGCATCCCGAGGTGGTGTCCTGGGCGGATTTCTTCGCCGCCCAGCGCAAGCACCGCAGCGCCGTCTAGCGCCGCCTAGGCGGCACCCGCGCCGGTGAGCTGATCACCGATCGCGCGCAGCGCTTCCAGGTCCGACACATCGAACGGAAGCGACGGCACCCCGACGATCGCCACATGCGGGTTGGCGCCGGTGAACCGGGACAGCAGCCGCACCTCGCGCTTGGCGGTGGTGGCCCGGGCGGCGTGGATCCGCAGCACCGCCGCCGCCAGCCCGCCTTCGCCGCGGGTCTCGTCCAGTCGATCGGCCGCCTCTTCGGCGTGCTCGCCCGGAAGCTGGCACAGCGTCGGATGGGTGCGGTTGAGGATCAGGCCCGCCAGCGGCATGTTCTCGCTGGAGAGCCGGTCGACGAAGAACGACGCCTCCCGCAGCGCGTCCGGTTCGGCGGCCGAGACCACCACGAACTGGGTGCCGCGGCGCTTGAGCAACTCGTAGGTGCGATCGGCCTTCTCCCGGAAACCGCCGAAGGTCGCATCCAGGGACTGCACGAAACCCGCTGCGTCGGACAACATCTGGGATCCCAGCACGGTGGACATGCCCTTCATGGCCAGTCCCACCGCGCCGGTCACGATGCGACCGATGCCGCGCCCGGGGGCGAGCAGCATGCGCCACAGCCGGCTGTCCATGAAGCTGCCCAGCCGTTTCGGGGCGTCCAGGAAGTCCAGGGCGTTACGCGACGGCGGGGTGTCCACCACCACCAGATCCCACTTGTCCTCGGCCAGCAGCTGACCCAGCTTCTCCATGGCCATGTACTCCTGCGTGCCGGCCAGTGAGGTCGCCACGGTTTGGTAGAACTGGTTCTCCAGAATCGATTCGGCGACCCCGGGCCCGGAGTACTGCAGCACCATCTCGTCGAAGGTGCGGCGCATATCGAGCATCATGGCGTGCAACTCACCGGTGACCTCGGGGGCCAGCGGGACCCGCTGCGGGTTGTTGCCGAGGCTCTCGATGCCCAGCGACTGCGCCAACCGCTTGGCCGGGTCGATGGTCAGCACCACGACGGTGCGGCCGATCTCGGCGGCGCGTAACGCCATCGCCGCGGCGGTGGTCGTCTTGCCGACACCGCCGGCCCCGCAACACACGATCACGCGGTTGGAGGTGTCGGACAGGATGGCGCCCAGATCCAGGGCGGCAGGAGTGGTGCTCATGACGGGTTACCTCACTCCTTGAGCGGCAAGTGCTTCGGCGAGTTCGTACAGGCTGCCGAGGTCGACGCCGTCGGCGATCGCGGGCAGCTCCAGGCGGGCCACTTCCAGATCCTCGAGCATTTCCGCACTTTCGGTGCGTGCCGCGATCCGGGTGGCGTGCTGGATGGACTCGGTGAGCAACCCGGCGAAATCGCTGTCCGACAACGTGATTCCGACAGATTCCAGGTCGGTCCGGACGGCGTCGGCGTCGATGTCGCCTTCGGCGGCCTTGACCAGGTCCGCGGGCGGTAGATAGGACGGGATGTTGCGGTTGACGATGACGCTGCCGATGGGCAGGCCCAGGTCCCGCAGTTCGCTGATCGCCTCGATGGTCTCCTGCACCGGCAGGGCCTCCAGCAGGGTCACGAGGTGGATCGCGGTCAGATCCGAATGCAGGATCTTGACCACGCCGTCGGCCTGGGAATGCACGGGGCCGCCCTTGGCCAACTCGGACACCGCCTTGGTGACGTCGAGGAAGCGCGAGATCCGCCCGGTCGGCGGGGCGTCGACGACGATCGCGTCGTAGGCGGTCTGGTTGAGCTTGGCCGTCTTCGCCGGATTGTCCGAGCGCACCACGATCTCCTTGATCTTGCCGGTGAGCAGGACATCCCGCAGACCCGGCGCAATCGTGGTGGCGAACTCGACCGCGCCGATCCGGCGCATGGCGCGCCCGGCGATGCCGAGGTTGTAGAACATGTCGAGGTATTCGAGGAACGCGGCCTCGGTGTCGATGGCCAGCGCGTTGA
>DATEOS010000058.1:0-2602 GCA_035273815.1 Candidatus Limnocylindria bacterium | reverse complement strand
GGCACGGCTCGCCCCGTGGCGCGCGGGATCTCGTACCACTCGCGGTGGATCCGGTGCTCATCGACGAACTCGCCCTCCAGCGGACGGAAGGTGTCCAGGCCGACGTGCAGCGTCACTGTCGCGCGGTCCACTCCGCGGTCGGCCAGGTCGGCCAGCAGGCGCTCCGTGAAATGGAGGCCGGCAGTGGGCGCGGCGGCCGAGCCAAGCGGACGGGCATAGACCGTCTGGTAGCGTTCCGGCGGGCTGGAGCGGTCGCGGATGTACGGCGGCAGCGGCATCTCGCCTGCCGCCTCCATGACAGCCAGCGGGTCACGCGTGAAGCGGACCGCGCGCGTACCTGATCCGAGCCGCTCCCCTACCTCGATCGTGTCGCCGCTGCGCAGCGTCAGCGGATCGCCCACCGCCACCCGCCGCGAGGGGCGCACCATCGCCTCCCAGCGGCCGCTGCCGTCCTCCGTCGGTCGCAGCATCAGGACCTCCGCCGCCCCTCCGCTGCGGCGTTGGGCGGGCAGGCGGGCGCGGATCACGCGCGAGTCGTTGGCGACGAGCAGGTCGCCCGCCCTCAGCGTCTCTCCCAGCTCGGCGACGGTCGAGTGGGTCACGTGCGGCCGGCCGGGCCGCGAGCGTCCACGATCCAGGACCAGCAGCCGGGCAGCATCGCGTGGCTCGGCCGGGACCTGGGCGATGGCCGCGGCCGGCAGGCGGTAGTCAAAGTCGTCGACGCGCAGGCGAGCGCCATCGGGGTCGTTCGGCATTGGCGTTCGGAAAGCGTAGCGCCCGGCCGGTTGGCCCGGCCGGGCGCCATCGGTCTTCCAAGCAGGCGGTTCAGGCCGCGAGCATGGTGGTGACCCAGGTCTGGGCGAAGAAGAGCAGGAAGGCCAGGAAAACCAACCACATCAGCCAGTGCACCTGGCCGGCCCGTCCGGCGACGATCTGCAGGATCACCCACATCACCATGCCGGCGCCGATGCCGATGGTGATGGTGAAGGTGAGTGGCATCAGGATGATGATCAGCAGCGCCGGGAAGCCGATCAGGAAGTCGCGGGCGTCGATCTCGCCGATCTGCGTGAACATCAGGAAGCCAACCAGGACCAGCGCCGGGGCCGTGGCCTGGGTCGGGATGATGGCCGCCAGTGGCGAGAGCAGGATGGCTGCCAGGAACAGGATGCCGACCACGACCGAGGTCAGTCCGGTGCGGCCGCCGTCGGCCACGCCCGCTGCGCTCTCGATGTAGGTCGTATTCGAGCTGACGCCCGCGGCGCCGCCGACTGCGGCGGCCAGGCCGTCGACCAGCAGGACACGGCCGACGCCCGGCACCGTCCCGTCTTCCTCGGCCAGGCCCGCCTCGGCCGCCACGCCGGTGACGGTGCCCATGGTGTCGAAGAAGTCACTGAGCATGATCGTGAAGATCGCCAGCAGCGCCCCCAGCACGCCGGTCGGGATGGTGAAGATGCCACCCAGATCCTGGAGGCCGAGGCCCAGGGTGCTGAAGTTGGGGGTGATCGTGAACTCGGCCGGCATTTTAGCCACGCCGGTGACGAACGCGACGATGGTGGTCAGGATGATGCTCAGGATGAGCGCACCCCTGATCTTCAGGCCCCAGAGCACCACCGTGATCAGCAGGCCGATCAGGAAGACCCACTGCGGGGTCGAGTTCGGGAACACGAAGGCCAGCGGTGGTGGCGGCGGCGCGAACTCCGGCGTCACCCCCACGATCATTCCGCCGTCCCAGAAGCCGATGAACAGGATGAAGAGCCCGATGCCCACGCCGATGGCGCGCTTCAGGCCCAAGGGGACCGCGTTCATCATCGCTTCGCGCAGGCCAACCACGACCAGCAGGGTGATGACGAGGCCCTCGATGACGATGACGCCCATTGCCTCCGCGGGCGTCATGCCCAGGGCGGGCAGCGAGAAGGCCACCACCGCGTTCAGCCCAAGGCCGGCGGCCAGGGCAAACGGATAGTTCGTGGTAAGGCCCATGAGCAGGGTCATGAGTCCGGCGACAAGTGCCGTGCCGGCGGCGACGGCGACCGGGTCGAGGCCCAGCGGTCCGGCGATGATCGCCGGGTTCACGGCGATGATGTAGACCATCACCAGGAATGTCGTGACGCCGGCCCGAATCTCGGTGCCGACGTTCGTCCCCCGTTCGCTCAGGTGGAACCAGCTCTCCACGTCTGGACTGCCTCCTCCACTCCTCCGAGCCGTCTCCGCGGCGGTCCGTGGGCGAACGGCCGCGACGGATGCTACTCCGGCCTTCGCGCGCGTGAAGGCCAATTGCGCACGGCCTGCGCCGATGGGTCGCGGACCGTCAGATCAGCGGCGCAGGAAGAAGGTGAGGGCGACGCTCAGGATCAGCGAGATGACGAGCATGGTGCCCAGGGGGATGTAGATCGACCCGTGCTCGCCCTCGATCGCGATGTCGCCCGGCAGGTGGCCGAACGGCAGCTTCACGCCCATCACCGCCAGGCCGCCGATGACGACCAGCACGATGCCGATGACCAGGACCACACGACCAACCTCTGGAGACATGCAACCTAGTCGAAGAGGCCCGGCTGCTTCGCGATGGCGCCCGGGGGAGCCGTCAACCCCAGGTGCCGCCAGC